>DTXA01000305.1 GCA_012962735.1 Candidatus Latescibacterota bacterium | reverse complement strand
TGCCGCGGTATCGGGGGCCAACTCCTCTACGTCCTTCAACTCCTCCCTTCCCTCCGCGAAGGTAAAGCCCCTGGCCGTCACCCGGACGGGTTCTCCCTCGAGCACGACGCGCCAGAGATCGAAGGTATGGCAGCTCTCGTCCACCACCGGACCGCCGTTGCCCCTCCTCAGGTCGTGCATAGCGGGCTTCCCTACGATCGTCCTTATGGGGGCGGAGGCGTTCCGCCTCCACATCACCGGCCGTCCGATCTCCCCTCGCCGGAACAGCTCCTTAAGTTCCTCGGTGGCCTTGGAGAACCTCAACTGGAACCCTATCCCAAGCTTCACTCCCGAGGAGCGGGCCGCGTCTATCATACAGTCCGCGCCCTCTAAGGTGAGGGCTATGGGCTTCTCGCACAGGACGTGCTTTCCGTGCTGGGCCGAAAATACCGTGACCTCGGGATGGTAGAACGCCGGCGTGCATACCGAGACCACGTCCACCTTGTCCGAGGCCACGGCATCTCGGTAATCGGTCGTCCATCTGACGAACCCGTACTCCTCAGCGAGCCGTCTGGCCCTTCCCTCGTCCACATCGGCCACCGCAACCAGGCGGGCTTCGTCCACCGTGCTCCAACCTTCGGCGTGCCGGGTGCCCATTGCGCCTGCGCCCACCACACAGACCCCCAATTTCTTGGCCATCTTCCCTCCTAACGCTTGTGTGCAGTTGCCGGGAGGCGGAGGAACTCATTTCTCTGTTTCTCCTCCATCACTAATGGTATTAATATAATACCAAATTTTCCGAAAGTCAAGATATCAAATTCCACTTTGGGTCAAGGCAGGAGTCCATAAAGAAAATGAGGACAGGAGGTGAGAGCATGCCCCGAAGACCTTCGCCCTCGTCGAGGTGAACCGCAACGGCAGTAAGGACGGGAAACCTCGCTGGGTTTGCCTGTCGATCCCACCTTCGGCAAGGCTATGTATCGTAGTGATGCGTCATGGTAGCCTCTTGCTGTAGAAAGGAGGAGAAATTATACAGGGGGTAGGCTTGAACCTGGTCATTACCTGGTAACTCGAAACAGGCCGATGTTGGCCAGTGTCGAGACAGAGGTAAAAAATAGGGCATGGTCGAACCGAGCCATCCCCAAAAGAAGGAGCCTCTTTTCGCCCTGTCGAGGCCTTAGCGGCAGATCAAAGCTATCTATCGTCCTTATGATGTTTTATGATCTTACCCTTTGCGATAAACACCACGTCCTCGGCTATGTTTGTGGAGAGGTCCGCAACCCTCTCCAGGTTCCTGGCGATCAATATCAATTGTAAGGCACGGTCTATGGTGGAAGGATCGCTCATCATGTAGGTTATAAGCTCCCTAGTGATCTGATCCCTCAGGGCGTCTATCTCATCGTCTCTTTTACACACCTCCACAGCCAGATTCGCATCACCTTTGACAAAGGAATCCAGGCTGTCCCTGAGCATCCCTATGCTGCCTTCGGCCATCCTGGGCAGGTCTATCAAGGGCTT
>DTXA01000304.1 GCA_012962735.1 Candidatus Latescibacterota bacterium | reverse complement strand
TCCCGGGGTCTATGGACTGGGGTAGGTTCTCCCCCTCAGTGTCCAGTACGCTCCCGGCGAGATAGGTCCCGGAGATCAAAAGGGCGGTCCTGAAGGTCAACCTCAAGGGCACATTCTTGTCCATCGTCACCCTGTGGGGGAGGTAGACTGTAAGCCGTCCCCCCTCCTCCACCACCTCCCTGGGAGCTACCTCCGCCGGCGGGTCCCCCATCTCAAGTTTGAGGAACCTGGTCCCAGGGGGGACCTCGAGGGTCACCCCGTCGAAGCCGCCCTGGTCTGGAGATGTAAATTCCGCCCTTATGTCGTATACGAAGGTGGTGTCCACCCCGGCGGGGACCTCGAGGACCCCCTTTGGAGGATTGGGCTCTCCAGCCAGGGACACCTCCCCCAGGACCTTCGCCGCTAAGAGGGGGGAGTACTCGAAGGCTATGGAATCGAGCCTGCCGAGGGCGAAGGGGTCCTCGCTCTCTATGGAGAACCGAAACTGGAGGTACTCCCTGCCGTCCGACGAGCGGACCTCCTCTCCCGACTCTCTGTACGGGGAGGACCACGGATCCCAGTTCTTGGTATCCTCCGTCACCGAACCCCGCATCCCAGGCAGGAGCAGCCCCACCTGCGGGGGGGTCGCCCTTCTGTACTCCTTCTCGCTCACCTCCACCTCGTCCCCGAACTCCCCTATTACGTGATAGGCCACGGGGGTGTCGTCCGAGCCGCTCCTCGTCTCCAGCACCAGCCGGACCGGCGCGGACGGGTCCTCTAAGTACTCCCCGGGGGCGGTCCTCCTGAACTTTGTGAACTTGTAGAACACCCTCCCGAAGTTGACGGGCCTGCCGAAGGAGATCGCCCGGGAGGTGTAACGGGTTTGGGGGGGGAACCCCTCTCCGTACACCTGAACCTCTGCCAGGGTGTACGTCTGGGGCATCAGGTTGAACTTGAGCCTTATGAAGCGGACGAACTCGGTGGGGAAGGTCACCTCCACGATGCTCTTGGAATTCGCCGTGGTGCGGGCCACCACCTTTTCCAGGGAGTAATAGGCGTAATTGGGCACCTGTTCCGTCTCGGTGAGCAGGTAGCCCTCGGGCCTCAGGGCTACGGAGACCTCGTAGGCCTGGGGGAAGTCGTTCCTGTACAGCCCTCCCCTCCTGTCCACCCCGCTCTGCGGAGGGAAGAACCTTATCCTGTTCACGGGGACGATGATACCCAGATCTATGGTATACACCTCCTGGTCCAGTATGGCGTAGCCAAACTCCCACGCACCGCCGGTTACTGTGCCCAACCTGTAGTATTCATCCCTGGGCACGAGCGTCTTGAGGGTCATGCAGCTCAAAGTGTCTCCGTCCACAAGCTCCCTAGGGACCCAGGAGTTCTCGGCCTGCCAGAAACGGGGGTTCAGGCCCAGCGTCTTCATCTCAGCCTCTATGCCCCTCTTTCCCCGGAGGTACCACTCGAGCCCGAAGATGTTGGTCAGCTCCTTCCCCCCAGGAGGAGGGGTCAAAATGTTCTCCCAGGGCTTAAGCTCCCTGGGCTGTACGGCCCCGGGCACTGCCATGTAGTCCAGAGCCACGGACTGCCAGGCGACCTCCCTCCAGGGCTTCCCTCCGCCCCCTATCACCATAAGCCTCCTCTGAGCCCCTGCGGGGGATCCCAAAAGGAGAAGGATCGCGAGCCACGCCCACCGTTTCACTCCCGACACCTCCTTACAGGCTTCAATAGACAACCGTCACGGCCCTCACCCTGCGGAACACCTCGGCTTGTGTGTGCACCGACACTATGCAGATGTACATCCCCGGAGTCACGAGGTTTCCAACGTCGTCCTTTCCGTCCCAGGTGTGTATGTGCATGCCCGGGTCCAGCGCCCCGGAGAATACCTCTCGGACCCTGCGGCCCGATATGTCGTAGACCTCCACCTCCACTCTGGCCCTTTCCACAAGTTGGAGGATGTTGTAAGAGACCTCCGTCGCATCTCCCGTCCCGTCCCCATCGGGGGTCAAAACGACGGGGGATACCTCGAGATCGCTCAGGGGTTCCTCCAGGGAACCGAACACCCAGAGGGAGTTCGTACGCACCTCCCGGCTCGCATCCCCTGCAAGGATCGGCTGCGGCAGGTTGCCCCCGGTGTCCAGAAGCCATCCCCGGAAGTGGGTGCTGTAGGCCAAAGGGGTCGCCTGGAAGACGATCCGGACGGGGAGGTTGTGGTCCTCGGTTATCCGGTGGGACGGGAAATAGACCTCCAGGCTCCATTCCCCAACCTTCACGCTGTCCGGGGATACATCGGAAGGGGGATCGCCCATCCAGAGCTCCACAAATGTGGGCTTCCCGGGGGCCTCTATCCTGACCCCGTCGAATCCTTTGAGCCCCTCCGAACGGAACTCCGCCTGGATGTCGTACGTGAAGGTGGCCTCTCTGCCGGTCGGGGTGTTGGCCACACCTCCGGGCGGGTCCGGCTGTCCTAAGAGGGCCACCTCACCGACGGCGCTGTCCGCCAAAGGGAGGGAGTAAGAGAGGGAGAGACGATATACCTGCATGGCCTCCCAGTAGGTGCCCTCGAACTGAAGTCGAAATTGGAAGTACCGGCGGGGCCCTGGAAGGAAATCCAGGGGAAGCTCGAATGCGCCAGTGGTGTCGATACGGAAGGGATTGGACCAGGGGCTCCAGTTCACCGCATCTGTCCTTATAGGCCCCCTCTCCCACTCCTCCAAATTTCGGTACTCCTCTTCGGAGACCTCCTCCTGAGCCTGGGTCTCTGGGTCCCTGCGGTAGTATATCAGGGGGGTATCGTCCGCCCCGTCCCGCACCCGAACTTCCACATATGCCTCCCTCCCATCCCCCAGGCTCGTAGCCTCGACCTTCAGCCTCCCGAACACTACAGGCCTTCCCCCTTCGAACTCCACCAGCTTGGAGAGATAACTTGCCCTCGGCACGAACCCCTCCCCGTATATCTCCATCTCCGCTATCTCGAACGGGTTCGAGGAGAGCACCCTGAGCTTCACGAACCTGAGGAGCTGGGGCGAGAAGGGAAGCTCTACCTTCGGCTCCCTGTTCACCTCCACCCTCCTCAGGACCTCATATATGGGCCCCCCTTCCGGGCTGAAATGCCTCCCGTCGCTTATGGAGACCTCGAACGCCCTTATATAGTCTTCCCTCCCGGGAGGGCTCGGGTAGAAGACGATGCGGTTGGCCGGGTAAGAAGCCCCCAAGTCGAAGAAGAAAGTCCTCCCGGTCTGGTCCACACCGAACTGCTTATAGCTTTCCCCAGTGGAAGTGGCCTCATCCCCGTCAACTACCGCCGCATTCGGGAACCCCTCCGACGATCTGTTCCAAACCCTGCTTCCACCCTCGGTCCGGAGGTCCTTAGGTGGGTGGTTGTACAGGTCCTGCCAGGGCCCAACGGCCTTCACGATGTTTTCCCCTGGGGAGAACCCGTACGGCCGTACGACCCAGGGGTCCCTGAAATCCACAGCCACAGAGACCTCGCTCTGAGAGGACCAGGACATCCCCCCCTCTCCCACAGTCCAAGTCCTCACCTGGGCTATGGACGTCCCCAAGAATAAGGCCAACAGGAGGATCATCGGAAAGCCTTTCTCAGCGAGGGAGGAGGGTGATATCCCTTGTACACCTCCCTCTGGAAGCGGAAGGTCAGTTCTGTGGTCTCTAGGGGCTCGTCCTTATAGTCGAACCGCAGGACGACCCCCTTCAGGGTCACCTGGAACCGGTCTACATCGGGATGTAGAGGTGGGAAGACCAGATACCCCTCTTGCTCCTGGCCGCTGAATATGATATCGCCCCTGTACAGTGTCCTCTTGAGTATATCCTTCCGTTCCTCAAACCGGGCATAGAAGTTGCCAGCCTGTCCAAGGACATACGCCCGGTAGTATCCGGAAAGCTCCGCCATACCTAAGGACCTGTAGACACGGCCGTTATCGGCCACAAGCACGGCCTTGGAGGGATCCACCAGCATCTTCGGATATACGTAGTTCTTCACCTTAAGGAGGAAAACCGTAAACCTATGGGGAGTCCAATCGTCCCCCATAGGCCTCCAGTTCCCGTACGTATAAGGGTTGGTGGACGAAACCCCGGCCCGGGATTGGGAGGGGAACTGTCTGTTCAGCTCCTCGTCGGAAACGGGCCTGAGGCTTATCTCCAACCTGTTCAAGGAGTAGGAAACGGTTCCATCGTCCTGGACTGTCATATGGGGACCCTGCTGGGCCTCGGACATAGGCCGTATGGCCCCTGCAAAATATCGACCGCAGCCGATCCCTAGAAACACGGCCACCCAAAGCCAGAACGTCCTCATAGATCCACCCCTTAAAACGAGGGGGAAGGAGACAAGCAGGATTCCCCTGTCACCCCTTCCCCCAGCTCAGTCTAAGGACCCCACTTCTAACGAAGGAGAGCCTTTATCGTCCCCCAGGTGCTGGACTCCACCGCCGGAGATATGTACTCCCCTACGGCCAACAGGGTAAACTCGGACATAAAGTCAGCGTCGTGAGCGCCCTTCTCATTGGGGTGGGTCGAAATCTGGTTGGTGCGGCCTTTGGAATCGGCCTCGTTGTATGTGATGCTCAGCCCGAGCACCTGGCCGGCCTCGTTTACATGCCGGGTGCTGGCGTCGTATCCGTCCGGGGAGTAATAGTCCCACAGCGGCATGGCCACCTCGTACCCTATCGTCACGTTCGTGGCCAGGTGCTTGGCCTCGGGCTCCACCTTGACAGCAGCCTGTACGTACCCCTCTTCGATTGCCCACTGCATCTCGGGGATCTGTTTGTAGCGCATATAGGCGACCTTAGGGTACCCTCCCGGCGTGGGGATGTGGAAGGTCCACTGCTGCATATCCGTCCGGGTTCCACCGCCGTCGGCCGGCCCGTGGAAGGTGCCGCTGTGGTCCGCATCCGTGATGATCTCCAAGTCGTCGTCCTTCCAACCTGCGTCCAGCTTGGTTTCGTCGATGTTCAGGGTGTCGTCCGTGACCCGGACGAACACGAACAGCCGGTTGTCGGGAGGAGCGGACCATCCCACCTTTATGGCGATGTCGATATCGTCCTTGGGCGGGACCACGCCGGTCAGGGTGCAGGCCATCTGGTCCGTAGTGATGACGTAGGCCGGATCATACCAGGCCCAGTCGTTGTCCTCACCATCTATCACCATCTTGGTGGGGTCGGGTACCTGAAGGGCGAAGTATCCTATGTTGTTGGCGTTCTCGTAACCAAGGCCGACCCCGCTCCAGCCCAGGACTCCGACGACCATTACCAATGCCAGAAACATCGACCTTCTCATGACTACCTCCCCGTTGAAGGCTTACCTTACC
>DTXA01000303.1 GCA_012962735.1 Candidatus Latescibacterota bacterium | reverse complement strand
TTTTGACTTCCTTCCTGCCCTCTTGACAAACTGGAGGTAGGTTGCTTATCTTTTTAGTTACGGATGGGGAAGATGTCTAAGAAACTCTGGGAATCGTTGTTTATAGCGTTAGCTATTTGGGGCTGTGTCCACAGCAAGGGTCCGCCCTTCGACGACGGCAGGATATTCCTGATCGTGGACGAGAAGGTGGACCGGCGGCTGATAGGGCACGAGGGGGCCATAGGTATCGTCACCGAGGTGGAGGGATATGAACCCTTCGAGCTGTATGTGATCGATCACAGTTCGTTCGAGAACCCTTATTGGGTCGAGTCGCTCAGACGCCGTGGGCTCAGTCGATCTAACACCTTAGATCTGACCACGAACCGAGGGAAGAAGATAGAGATCACCAGGCGTTTCCTCCCAGACGGCACTCTGTCAGAGGGGATGTTGGTGCCGGGTGGTACAGAGGTCACGGTAACTGTAAGGGTTTCACCGTGGTCTCATGTACGGGTATTAAGCCGGAGATTGCGGATAGATGGCGATGCTGTATTTAGGCTCTATCCTGCCAGTACCGAAGAATATATGCCGAACTTTGTCCTTGAAAGAGTCTTATAGCCAGACAACGGGGCGACGCGGACGTCCGCCGCTGGTTCCGACGCCTGGGGTGGGGTTGACGCAGGTGGTCAAGCAACGTGGCCGGGTGGTCGGCGTCGAGGTGCGTCCGGTGCTGGGTGCATGAGGAACGATGTGTTGAGCGATTGGTTCCCATGCGTTTGCCAAGGACTCCGGACCTGGGATGCGCTGGTAAAGGTGTGTTTTTCGAGCACAGATGGCACATGACCATCGGCTTGACCGATCATGTCTGCAGCTGGGAAGAATTCTTGACCCTTAGATATTATCACTACCTAAGGGAGTGACTACCAACCCCTCCTCAAGATCCCCTTTAGCCTCGCCTAACATCGCCATATATCCTCCTGCGTGATGATATTGCAGGCGTCGACGGGTTCCCGGCGCGCACGACGGCGACTATGTGGTCGTCCTCCAGATATGCAAGTGCAGTTCCGTTGATATAAGCTTGCCTTAAAGTTCTTCCGCACAAAATACTTCAAGGCGCTCATGTGGGCATCCATGACCCGAACGGGGACCAGGTGTCCCACAGCCGACTATGTGGCCACGGATATCTTGTCCGTCATTCTCATTGTGAAATGGAAACAGGCTCCTTCCTCCTCATGGACTCCAAGGCGGCCAAGGAGACTTGAAGGGCGATCCTCCCGTCCTCGCCGGTGGCTTCTGGCTCGCCCCCCTCCAATATCACCCTGGCAAAATGTCGGACCTCCTTAACCTTTTCTCCACCCAGAGGGCACGGAATTTCCTTCTCCTCCCCTCGCTCCTTGATCACCCTAAGTCCATCTTTAGCGAACACGATGGCTCCTTCAGGTCCCAATATGTCCACCATGCTCCCTCCGTAGGCACCTGGAGGGAGGCCCCAGGTGATGGTCAGGACGCCTATGTCCCCGGAACTGTGCTCGACGATGACTGCCGCGGTATCGGGGGCCAACTCCTCTACGTCCTTCAACTCCTCCCTTCCCTCCGCGAAGGTAAAGCCCCTGGCCGTCAC
>DTXA01000302.1 GCA_012962735.1 Candidatus Latescibacterota bacterium | reverse complement strand
GAACTGACAGTACCAGAAGAGCACCTTACCCCCGTCAGGCCCCTCCCACCAGAAGACCCCGGGAAGGTCCCTGGGAAGCACCTCAGATTCGTCCCAGATGAAGTGAACCTTCCTCCCTCTCCACCGGAAGTAGTCAGGGAGCCCTGCAGCAAGGTATTTTACACCCGCCCCCGCAAGTACGGTGGCCAATCCCCAGCTTAAGCCCGGTATATCGTCCACCTCTGCAGAGCGGATCGGTATCCCGTACCTCCGCCCAAGCCTGAAGGAGGGATATAGGAGCCTTACGAGCTCCTCGTGGCCGCAGAGTTCTGTGGTCTCGTTCCCGAAGAGGGCCGTGAGCTCTATTCTACCCTCCCTTGCGTAGCGGACGAACTTCTCCACCAGGTCCTCGGGCCCCTCCTCCACGAAGTGCGACACGGACCAGGACCCCTCTATCGTATACCTGAACTTGGATTCCTTGGGCCAGTCCTCGGTCTCATCGCAGAAGCGAAGGATTTCGTCCATGAAGCCGTCGTGCTCCCGGAGGACATCCTTCGGAAGGTCCGTGTATCCTAAGTCGTGGTGAGAGATGTGGACGAGATACACCTCCCAGTGTCTTTTGGACTTCCATGTGATGGAGCGGCGGTCCTGCAACTTATCTCCGATCAAAAGGGCGAACTCTACGGAGGTTTCCTCCCCGATCTCGGGGACGGCGATATGGTATTCCCTTTCGCCAGGTTCTATAGGACCTACAGGAATTTCGGGAACATACGGCCGTGCGCCCTTGAGGATTTTCATCCGAGCTTCTACAGGCCCCCCTCGGTTTTCGACCGTGATTTCCACGATTTGGTCCAACCGGCCGTCCCGGGAGACAAATAAGACCGTCGGCTTTACCCCCTTCAAATGCAATGTATCCATATTACCTCCCTTATGCTCCTTCGTGACCCCCAGAAAACTGTTGTCTTCAGCTCGGAAGCCAGTAGGAAAAGGAGACCGCTTCGGACTCCTAATTTCAGATCTCGATAGGATAATTCCCTATCTTTCACCATCTCTCTCATAATTAGGACGTTGTCACACGGCGTCCGGAATCCAGCAAGATCTCAAGGTGCCCTTCATCTCCTGCCCCCCTTTTCTTTGAACCTCTCAGCCCAGCG
>DTXA01000301.1 GCA_012962735.1 Candidatus Latescibacterota bacterium | reverse complement strand
TATCGGACTGCGATTCCGAGCTGATCGCCGTCTATATCGCCGATCACAGGGCCAGAACTCCACCCCAGCCCACCGGTCCACAACCTTCTCACCCTCCCCCCCCTGACCGAGAACACACCCCCTTCCTCCGTCAGGCAGAGCAACCCGACGTCCCTCCCGAACGCCATTCCGGAGACACGGCCCTCTAACTCCTCCCGAAGGACCACGCCCTCTCCGGGCCTGAGCAAGGCCACCTCTCCATCGCCCCCCACAGCCACTTCTATCCCCTCCTCCGGCAGCATATCGGCCACAACTGGCCCTGAAGTTGGCCGGAACCCGACGCTCGCAGAATCCCACCTCCCTTTCGCAGGCCACCAAAGGACTCCCGAGCTGTCCACAAAGGCCACCTCCAAAAGCCCGTCGTCGTCTATATCCCCGGCCGCTGGAATGCCGAAGGGAACGACTGGAAGGGGCAGGGACATATTCCGAAGCCCGAGCATATACAGCCTATCTCTTCCCAGGATCAGAAGCTCGTAGGTCGTCGGCAGGGGGGCAGAGTGGCTGAGGTCCTCTATTACATCCTTCGGCCATCTGGGGAAATTCCTCCTGAAGGAAACCCGCACCCTCATCAGGTCCCTTGGCGGGTCGAGGACCTCTATCTCTATTCCAGTATCCCATCCCCGGTTGCTCCGGGAGCTAGGGGTGGTATCCGGCCCGAAGCGGGAGTTCCCCCCCAGGTAGAACGGGTCACCAGGCCCACCCCACATGTTCCCCTCCCTGTTGGGGTTCCCTATGGCCTCATCCCCGTCCGCCTCCTCCAAGTCTATGCCTCTCGACAGGGGGTCGTCGTTGGGGTCGTTCGGACGCTCCGAGATCACCCCTTCGTCCACATGCCATATCAGAACCCCGGAGCCGGGTACCGATGCGTCGTAGCTGTCCACCCACAACCAAACTTGGTTTCTCTCGGAAAGCTCTGCCTGGCGGTAATGTGCCTTCCTGTTCTCTATCAGGAAATACTCCTTCGGCCCTACGGGCACCTTGAGGGCCCTGACGGCATCTTCGGGGACCTCGGAAAGGTGCGCGGCCGCAACCCATACTGTGGTATCCCGTACGACTTCTAAGGGCTCGAGCCAACCTAAGTGCATAAGCTCCCATGCCGAAGGAAGACACGGCACGAACCCCCAACCCAACCTCCCCTCTATCTCCGTCGGGTTGAGCCATCCCACGTCCATAAGGCTCCATCCTCCCAAGGCTGGGAGGCCGTCCCCTGTGTTGGAAAGCTCGGGAAGTCCCAAGGCATACCCGAACACCTTCGCCATGAGCCCGTTGAGCCCCCCTATTCCATCCGGCCGCAGGGCTTCGGGAAGTATAATACCCTCCCACAGTGTATCCCCTCCGGCAACCACAGGCCCGTATCGCTCGAAGTCATCCGGGGTCAAATAGGCTGATGAGATGTCATTGTATTCCCCTGTCTCCCGCCCAACACCTGCGTGGAACACCACAACGATCCGAAACTTAGAAAAGTCCACATCCTCTGCCGAGTCCAGGGCTGTCACCGCATCCCGGAACAACTGGACCAACCTCTTTGAGGCCTCATCCCCCCTCCCGCTCCCGTACCAGATCAACGGCCTGGGCATCCTGTACGACGCCGTGTCCTCCTCCGGGTAGACCTCAAAATTAATCCGGAGCTTACCCCCCGATGCGGTGTGCCAGTAATGTCCGAGAGCCCGGAGATGAGCCCGAAAGTACTTCCGGTCGTGTGGGGGAAGGTCGAAAGGTAGGCGGTACTCCCCCCCGGCCTCCTCGGGGGAACGCAGATCGAACCTCCCGTCCCCAGTGGTTGTGGGGTCGTCCGGCACTTCCCTGGGGAAAGATACCCGAACCGCCAGTACTGACCAGTCCTGCGCAGAGACGGAATCGGCCAAAAGTAGCATCAGCAGCCACATATATATCTCCAGTCCACTATATTAATTCTGGCTTTGTCCCAGGAGGGGCTCTGCGACAAATAGGGTTTCTGCCCTCGAAAACTTTTGGCCAACTACTACCACCGCAGAGTTATAGAGAACCGCTGGTTGTCCTCAAGGGCCGTGTCTCTGGCCGGGAAGTAGGCGTAGTCCATCTGGATCCAGCTATACCGGAGCCCGAACCCAAAGGTCGGGGTCTTCAGCTCTCCGTCCTTATCGTACGAATACCCAGCCCTGAGGGCGAGGAACGAACTGTACATGTACTCGACTCCGAGATGTACGTCCACTTGCTCCAGTTCCTCCTTCCCCTTCTCGTCCGCCCAGGCGGAGAACAGCGCTTCCAGCCTTGTCCCCTCCCTACGCACCAGGGGTTTGTACAGGTCTAACACCACCAGAATGTCGTTGTACTCTGTATCCAAAACCTTCCAGGAGGCTCCCACGGTGAGGTGGGTGGGAAGCGGGTCCGCCTGGGCCACGTCTATGTAAGATATCTTCGGACCCACATTGCGCAGAGCCGCTCCCACCTTAAGCCCAGGCACCGGAGGGTAGTACAGCACCCCGAGGTCCATAGCCACAGAACTTCCTACCCCCTTGCCCCGCTCCTGACCCGCTCCCATCTCAGCTAAGTGGCTGTAGATGAACTTCAGCGTAAGCCCCACAGCAAGCCCCCGGGACATATAGGTCCCGTAGGAGAAGGAGAGCGCCACATCGTACGAGTGGAAAGTCCCCTGCTCCACCCCGTACTCGGTGGTGTACACCTGCTTGCCCATATTGAGGAAAGTGAACGCCATCCCTATGTTTCCCCACCCCTTCCAGTACTGCGAGTACCCGAAGTACTCGTAGTACATATCGCTCACTAAGGCAGGCAGCCAGTTTGTGTGCATGAAGGTCAACTGCCTGTCCCGCTGCCCTGCCAGGCCCGCCGGGTTGTAGTACGTACACAGCACATCCTGCGAGAGCGTGACAAAAGACCCCCCCATAGCTCCCACCCACGCTCCCGGCTCGATCAAGAGGGACAACACCGCCGCCTGGCTCTCGTTCGTGGCATGCGAAGGTGAAGTCCAAAGAAGTATGCCCAACGCTCCGATCAAAATCCACCTGAACATCTTCCCTCCTCTTCTGGCTATAGATCCTCTGCTCTCTCTCCCATGCACCCTTGCTCCTTTACCTGTAAACCGCCAGCTTCTCCACGTACGAACTCCTCTTTCCCCCCGCCTCGGCCTCTACCTTGAAAAGGTACACCCCCCCAGCCAGAGGCTCTTCCGGCCTCCACGGGAACCGGTTGAACCCCACCCGTCCTTCCCCCTCCACCGTGTCCACCAGCCGGCCCGAGAGCGTATAGATCCGGATGCGCACCCGGGCAGGACGGCTCAGCACGAAGGTGAAGGTAGTTCGGTCGTCCATGGGGTTGGGGTAGCAGAGCACGTCGGAGATGGCCACCTCCTCCCCCGCAACTCGGAAAGTGGCTCTGGCCCTGGAGGGGTTGTTGAAGATGTCCCAGGCCTTGACCAGGACCTCATGGGCGCCCGGCTTCAAAGCCCTCAGGGGGAGGCGGGCTTTCCCCTTTCGGTAGTCCCCCTGCGCCATGAAGGAATCCGTGAGCCTGTATCGTTCCCCGTCCACCCACGCCTCTATATCGTGCCCGAGCTCCCCTGTGATGTTGATCCCGCTCTCGTCCTCAAGCTCGACCACCAACACTGGGGATGCCGGTACGAAGTCTCCGTCCCCGAAGTCCTGGCCCTCGAAGCCTATGCGGATATCGGGTCCCTTCCGGTCCACCGCGGCAGCTCCCGTTCCCCCCACGAACAGCGAATCCACGGCACCTGCCCCATCTCCCTCCTCGCCCCAGACGAAGGCGCTGACCCGCCCTAAGTGCTCCCCGTAGGATATCGCCTTGGGGACCCTGGCGACACCTTCGAACTTTCCCCCCCTCACGGGGAACACCCCGCGGAACAGGGGGACGCCCGGGAGGAGATACCGCAGGGGGAGGCCGCCGAAGTTCCGACGCACCATGTTAGCCGAGTCGAACACCTGTAGGAGCACCTCCCCCTCGAATCCCTCGGCCAGGGCTCCGTCCCGCGACACTTCCCCCGAGACCCTCAGCTCCGCCAGTGCCCTTATGCTGTCCGGAGCCGAAAGCTTCACATCCCACTGAGGTGTGGCCAGACGGAGCGCCGGGTCCCCCAAAAGGACGAAACCCCTCGCACCAGTAGGAGACGTCAGAAAGTCGGGGTTGATGCGGCCCGTAGCGCCTATAAAGGCAAGCCCCACCGGCATATCCCTCCCTCCAAAGAGCACCTGATAGAACGCTCGGTTCAGCGCCACATTACTTTCGTGGAATGTAAGCCTGGCGGCCGCTATAACCCCGATCCCCCCTCCTCTCCTCGACAACAGGAGCCTCTCCGATATGGAAAGCCTCACCGGGTCGTCGAAGCGGGCGTTGCTGCAGGAGGAGAAGAAAAAGAAGGGAAGCCTCCATCCGTTCTCCAAAAGGGCGATGTCCGCCGACCCCCTCAACACGTGCTCGTGTGCCAACACGTCATAGTTCCCATGGCCGATGTAATTGCACAACAGCGCCCCCCTGTTTATCTCCCGTATCAGGGCTTCCCTCGCCTGGGGCTTCTCGTTGGCGGCGTTCCGGGGGTATTCCATAAGGTATACCTTCACCTGGTCGAACTGCGATGGGATGTCGCGCCTGGCTATGAGCTCCGTGTCCCGGGTGTAGACCGTCGCATTCCGCTCCCAGATCCCTCCCCAGTCATCATCCCCTACCAAGATAACCCTGTTCTGCCAGGGTCCCCGCTCCTTCCTGCTCTCGTAGCCCACGATCTTCTCCACAACCGTCCTGGCCTCTTCAGGGGTGCGCACCGGCAGCCTCCCCACGGCCAAATCCGGCAGGAGGTCGTCCCCGTCCACGCTACCGAACCACAGATCCGACTCTACTTCCCCCTCCTCGTAAGGAGGCACGAAGTTCGGCGGGCTGGAGCCCGAGCGGTTCCGAAAATCGAAGTGCCCATCACCGAAAAGGACCGCGAACAAGGGCCTTGGGTCCCACCTTTCGTAGGCGTACCTGAGGAAGTCCCGTATAGCGGTCAGGTCCTCCAGTCCCCAGGCGAACTCGTCGTACACATCTTCGATATCCACCGCGACGGCCCGCATCCCCTGCTCCTCCCTCCATCGGACCAGATCCTCGGCGGCCTCCAAGAAGTCCCTGTGCGCTATCACGACGTACTCAGCCCCGCCTATACCCCGGAGGTTCGAATTCCGGTCCGATCGGATCGATGCCGGGGTCCGGTACTCCAAGGGGGGAAGCACGAGGTACCTCACCGGTCCTCCGGAGAGCGAATCCCCGAATACGAGAGTATCCCCCCGCAGGACGCCCCCCTCGACCCTCGCCACGTCCCACGGGTTCGTAACCTTGAACACCTCCACCCCCTCCCCTACTCCCCGCACCCGGAAGGCGACAGGTCCCGAAATACCCTCCACCGTGAACGTCAACTCTCCGTCCCTGGTGACCAACTTCCGGGTGTACTCAAGCTCTATCCAGTTCAGCATTACCCTCACTGAATCCATCTGGACCAGGGTCAGGGTGTTCACCCCATTGCGGAACTGCCCCACCCCGGAGACCGAGAAGGGCTGGTTATATTTGGTGGCATACCCTCTACCCAAAGAGGACCCGTTCAGTAGCACATCGAAACGGCTGGGCGCCCTGTAAAACATCATCCTCACCCGCACCGAATCCCCGGAGGCCGCATCGTAGATCAAAAAGGGATATCTCTTAGAGCTCTTCTGGTAGACCTCCCAGTACCATTCGGTCCCCGACCGTTCGTACAGAGGATACCGCTCCACCTCCCGGTGCACCCTTTCCCTATAGAATTCTCGCACTTCCGCGGAGCGAGGGGTCCCGTCCCGGAGGGCCATCCTCTTGCCCTCCCCCCTACCGAAGGTGAGCCAGTACACGTTCTCGGAGGTATACGGGTTAAGCACATACCGGAACCCAGCCCCGTCCCAGATCCACCTGTCCACCGGCTCGCCGTAGAACAGGATGTAGTCCTCCCGATCGAACCGGCTGTCCCTCCCGTCCTCCACCCATATCGGCACCTCCCTGAGCTCGGGCCTGGGCTCCCAGAGGGAAAGTGGAAGCGGCAGTCCTCCCCCGTAGAACACCTTTAACGTCCTCGGGTCCACCTCCTCCAACACGACCCCGGCCTGCTCCATATCAGAACCCGTAACCTTGTACATCCCCTCTTCCCAGACCCCCAACTTCAGCCAGGTCCCATCCCTGAAAGGGCTCCTCGAAAGCTTCCAGGCCCTCCAGGGCACGAACCACCCGACGGCCTGCTCCGGGTTGACCACCACACCCTCCAACAGGGCCCGTTCCAGGAAGTTTCCCGTCCGTCCCGGGGCCTCCCCCCCACCTTCGAAGCGCACTGTGACCTCCATCCTGCGGTACAGGACCCCCTCGCGTCGGACCGGGTTATACCTCAGAGGATGGAACTTCACGAACATGGTCCGGAGCCCCCGGAAGAGCTGCGGCCCCTCCAGGTCCACCGGCTCCTCCGGCCAGGGGGCATCCCGGCCGTAGACCTCTGGGTCCCTCCGATAGACCTCCTCCCCAAAGGCCTCCCGCTCCACTACCTTCGGACAGGGAACCACCTCCCCGGTCCGGACAGTGTCCGGTTCCAGGGATATCCTCTCGATCCATACCCTCCCCCTAGGGGGCACCGCCACCCTGACACCGTAGGTCGGCACCATCGGAGCACCGGGCCTGGCCGAAGGGGTCGCCCCCTCCATCAAGGGCTGGACCTCCTCCCCCCTCGGGGCCCATATCAGCTCCCCCGGAACACATACCAGCCGGACCCCCCAATCCCCGGAATCCTCCACGTACACCCTTGCTCCCGCTAAAGAGACGTTCAAAGCAAGCGCAATTCCCAAAAGATACCCCATCCTTCCCAAAAAAGGCGCCGAACTCGCAGTCCGACGCCTGCTCGAAGGACATCCGCTAGGTTCGAAAGACCCTCCATCCTGTCTCTCAGCGGATGTCCGAAGATCGCTTCCACCCTGGTTCTGTACCTCCTTGCTTTTTTGGGAAAATACCAAAACTCTCCCCGAAAGTCAAGCATTTTCCGGTAATCCTGGCTCCACGAATAGCGTCCTACCCCGGGTCACCACCACCTCCCCCGGTCTCGCACCTCTGGGCCTCCGCAGGTACTTCACCTGGGTACAGGTTACCGGGACCACCCCCGAGGTCCGGGCCTTGCTGTGGTATGCCGCTATCCTGGCCGCCTCCTCCAACACTTGCGCTGGGGGTTCCTCCTTCCCCTTCTTAAGCACCACGTGCGCCCCCGGGACCCCATACGCATGGAACCAATAATCCTCCGGGGATGCCTCCCGAACGAGCCTGTCGTTCTCCCTGCTGTCCCTGCCCACCAGAACCCTCCACCCATCTACCTCGTACCTCCGGAACTCTGAGCCCCGCCTCTTCGGCCTGCTCTCCCGACCTTCCTCCCAGAGCCCCTCCCCGGTCAACCGCTTCCGAAGCTCCTCCAGCTCCTCTGGGCTTTGCACTCCCTCTAAGGCCCTGAGCCACCTCTCCAGCCTGGATATCTCTTTTAGGGTCTCCTCCTTCCGGCCGGGCAGCACCTCAAGGGCGGCTTTGGCCTTCCGCGCCCAGGTGAAGTACCGAGCCATATTCTCCACTGGGGAGAGCCCGGGGTCCAGCTCCACCCGGACCTCCCCGGCCAGGTCCCCGAATGAGGGCAGGGTGACCTCCGCAGCGCCCCTCGGGACCCTGTACAGATTGGCAGCCAGTAGCTCCCCCTTCTCCTTGAACTCCCCGACCCGCCTCGCCCACGCCAGGTCCGTATCTATGGCCTCCAACCTCCGTCTGCGGGACTTAAGCAGGGATCTGAGGCAGCGTCGCACCCTCCCCTTCCCTCGCTCCAGCCTGTCGGCCTCGATCCGCCTGCCGAAGACCTCCGAGATCGCCCCGCTCAGGGTCGGGAGGACCCTCCTGCGCCCCTCCGGGATCCAGAAGGGCTCGTACCCTAAAAAGTCCTCCGGCTCCCCTTCCTCCCCTAACAGGAGGTACCCTCCTCCCCTCGGTGGTTCCCTGTACAAAGTCTCTGCCGCCTCCAGCACGACCTTCCAATCCTCCAGCTCTGAGGGAGCCGTCTCCGGGTCCACCTCGGCCAGTGAGAGCACAGCCTCCGCTGTGTTCACATCCGCACAAGAGAGGACCTTAGAAAGGGCCGTCCTCATGTCCGGATAGGCCACACACCTCGCCCTGAGGACTTCCAACGAGGCATCTTTTGGGTCAAGACGGCCCATCGGGGTGGGCGGGACGTAGGACCTTCCCGGAAGGATACCCCGGCTCCGCACCCCTCTCAGAGCCTCCAATATCTTCCCTCCCTCCCCCACCAAGACCACATCTCCATGCGGCATAAGCTCCGCTATGAGCCTATATTCCACCCTGTCCCCTAAGGGGCTCCGGCGAGCGAACTCCAACTCCAACACCCTGTCCCGGTGCGGCAGGCGGACCTCCCGGCACCTCGCTCCCCAGAGGGCCTCCCATACGGGGAGGGCCCCGGACGGGACATCTTTGGCTAAGTAAGTCCAGGGGAAACCCGGTTCGACGGAGAGGAGGAGTGGGGAATCCCTGGCCTCCAAATACAGCTCCCTTCCGAAGCTCCAGGCTCGTTCCACCTTTCTTCCGACCATGGCCTCTGAAAGTTCCACCACGAGTGTCCTGAGTGTAGGGTAATCGTATCCCATCAACGCCTCCTCCCCCAAATGCCCTCCGGCCTGAAGAAGAGCACCGCCAAAAGGGCTATCAAAGCGACGGCGTCCTTGTAGTGCGAGGAGATAAGCCCAGCGCTCAGCGACTCTAAGACGCCAAGGATCATCCCTGCGGCTATGGCCCCGTTGGGGTTCCCCAAGCCCCCCAACACCGCGGCGCTGAACCCTTTCAGGCCCAATAAAGTTCCCTGCTGATAGTCCATAAGCGTGAGAGGCGTGACCACCACCCCACCCGCCGCCCCTATACCAGCGCTCAGCGTAAACGAGAGCAGGACTATCCTGTCTACGGGTATCCCCGTGAGCCTCGCTGCTGTCCTGTTGGAGGCGCAGGCCCTCATAGCCTTACCTAAGAGGGTATATCTGAGGAAGAGGTGGAGACAGATAGTTATAACTAAGGCAGTACCAAGCACCCACAAGGTCTGGGGATGGAGCGCGGCCCCCAAAAACCTTATGGGACGCTCCCCGGAGAACGCCCTGAGGTACACCGTCTGCTTACCCCAGAGGAACATGGCAGCTCCCCTGAAGAGTATTGAGCCAGCTATCGTTATCATTATCAGGCTCAGGATCTGGGGGGACCTGAGGGGATGTATACATAGCCTCTCGAAGCTCGCCCCTACGGCCGCCACGAGCGCCATGCTGAGCACGAAGCTCGCCCAGAGCGGGAGCCCCATCCCGGCCAGCCAGGCTGCCGTCATCCCGCCCAACATCACGAACTCCCCCTGGGCGAAGTTGATGATCCCCGTGGCGTTGTAGATGAGGTTAAAGCCAAGGGCGGTCAGCGCGTAGATGCTACCCACTGTTACACCGCTGAAGAAGAGCTGGAGGATGGCGCTGGAGGACATCCCTCATCCCCTAAGAATTTGTATAATAAGGGGGCAAGGGCCTTTCCCCTTGCCCCCTTGCCCCCGTCTTGCTCCTCAGTCCTCCAACAGGGCGAACTTGCCCTCCTTGACCGTCAGGATTGCGAAAGCATCCTTCTTTAAGCCAGTGTGGTCCTCCGGCGAGAAGTTGAAGGTCCCCCCGGTGCCCACAAATCCCTTCACGTTTTCGATGTAATCCCTGATCTTCGCCCTGTCCGGCCCGGCATCCTTAAGGGCGTTTATGACCAGCCAAAGCGCATCGTATGCATGCCCCCCGAATGTGCTGACGGGTTCCTTGAACCTTTCCTCGTACGCCCTCTTGTACTCCACCAGCACCTTCTTCTGGGGATGGCCCTCGGGGAGCTGTTCGGCTATAAGGAGCCTCCCGCAGGGGAATATTATCCCCTCGGCGGCCTCCCCTGCGGCCTTTACGTACTTTATATTCCCGAAGCCGTGGCTCTGATAGAGAGGTATCTTCATCCCTAACTGCCTCATGTTCTTGGGGACTATGGATTGGGCCGGAACTATGGACCAGTTCACAACGGCCTGAGCCTCCGAGGCCTTTATCCTGGTGAGCTGGGGGGTCATGTCGGTGTCCCTGGGTCCGTAGGTCTCGTCCGCAACTATCTCTATCCCGAACTTAGGGGCATACTTTTTGAGCTGTTTCCTCCCCTGCGCCCCGAACCCCGTGGTGCCCGTGAGGATCGCTATCTTGGTTATGCCGTGCTTCTTCATGTGCTCGTATATCCTTATCACCGCATCGCTGTCCTTCTGGGGTGTCTTGAATACCCACCGCCGTTCCTCGGGAGGCGTGACTATGGCCTCCGCCGCAGCGCACGAAATTAATGGCACTTCGGCCTTTTCAACTATGCGAACTATGGCCAAAGTGGTGCCGCTCCGGGATGGGCCCACGATGGCCAAGACTCGATCCTTGTTGATCAGCTTGTTCACGGCGTTAACCGTCCGGGTCTCGTCCCCAGCGGTGTCCTCTATGATCAGCTCCAGTGGATGGCCGTCGATCCCGCCTTCCCTGTTCACCTGCTCGGCTATCATCTGAACAGTGTTCCTCTCGGGCTCCCCGAGCCATGATGCCGGCCCGGTTGTAGCGAAGATAGCCCCCACCTTATAGGGCTCCTTCTCCTTCTTCGCACACCCGGCCAGAGCCGTTATACCCAAAATAAGGCCTAATACCAAGCTCTTCCGGAACATAATCCATCCCTCCTTTGGGGCGGCCCCGCCCAAGAGGGCGAGGCCGCCTGTCGGTCTTAGAAAGTGAAGGCGAACTGCGAGCGTATCCCCCAGGCCGGGTCCCCGGGAGTCTTATCCTTAACGTAGTCCCCGGGGATCACGTACCCTAAGATGAACTGATAAGAGAAGTTCTTGTAGAGCTTCCAATTGACTATGCTGTCTATCTCATACCCAAAAGTGGAAAGCTTATCGGTATCCATCGGATTGTATCCTTCCAGGTGGCCCAAATAGATCAAGGCCTTCTGGCCGCTTATACGCCACCGGCTGAGCTTCCAGTTGAACCCCAGCTTCACATATACCGTAGCCTCCAGTCCAGGGGCTAAGGGTTCCTGCAGGCCCTTAGTATATATGTGGGCCCGGGAGCTGTTCCAAAGCCAGTGGATGAACCTATACTCGTACGCCCAGGCATAAGCGTAGAAAGGACCCGGCGGCAGGTACGCTTCTATCTTGTCCGCAGTGGCCGGGTCATCCCCAGAGCCCCATCCGAACTCCAAGAACACGTGGCCCTTGGGGCAATCCGCCCTGGCCATCACGAAGTACCCTTTGATGTCCGTGTCCGTCTTGTCCTTGCCCCACAGGTACCCGAACTCCGCCTTGTACTTTAAAACGGGCAATTGCCCCTTGACCGCAACCCCGAGGTTGTATGAATTCTTGACAATCCCTGCCACCTTGGCCGTGTCCTGGGGTTCGGAAGCATCCTTGAAATATGCCCCAAAAGCGTTTAAGCAATGTCCCCCGAACTTCCGTCGGGCCTCTAAGTAGTAGATGTTCGCATCATCGTCGGGTTCCTTGGCCCGAATCCCCTCGTAAAGCTTGACGGCACCGGCTTGGAGCTTAGCGCAGGGGAGGTCAGCCTTCCCGACCAATGCGAAGGTCATATTGGGATAGGAGTTAAGGTACAGACCGTTCTCCCCAAGCTTCAACGGCTGCTTGCCCACCTTGACGGAGACAGGCCACGGCAGGGGAAGGTCCACCTCGCCCCAGGCCTGCATCAAGCTCATCTCCCACTGCTCGTCCTCCCCGTACGGAGGGGGGAGGCGGAAGGGCCGGTCCCCAAGCTCATCGGTGACCAACTCTCCGTAATTGCCCACACCGTAGAGTGTCTTGGCCAATTCGAAGCATCCCCGGACGTGCTCGGTAGGGCGGAACTTCAATGTGAGCGACAGATTCCCGTACCAGTTCTGGCGGTTGAGAGAACCCGTCTTCTCGGCATCGTCGAAGTCCAGGTTGTACCATCTACCCCTGTAGATGATCCTCCCGGATATGTCCACCTTCTTCTCCATCCCCAAGGTCGTCCCGAGGAACCCCAGGACGAGGCATACGGACAACGCCAGACGCTTCATCGCCCCCCCTTTGGCTTGAGGATTGCACACAGCTTAACTTCACTCCACTGTAAGCCTCACTCCATAGGCATCACCTCCTTCACATCCTGTACAGCCGTTCCCCCTCAATCTGCGGTATCCCGTGCTCCTGAAGGAGCCGGGAGGAGCGTCCTATATCCTCGGTCCGGAATATCACCACAGCGTTCTCCCCGCTCTTCTCCACGAAGGCGTACATATACTCTACATTGATCCCGCCATCCCTGAATATCTCCAGAACCCTCGCCAGCCCCCCGGGCTGGTCCGATATCTCTACCGCCAGTACATCTGTCTTCTGCACCGTAAAGCCGGCATCCTGTAGTGTCCTGTAAGCCTCGTCCGGCTTATCCACGATCAACCGCAGGATGCCGAAATCCGAAGTGTCCGCAAGGGAAAGCGCCCTGATGTTGATCCCCGCCCTACCTAACACGTCCGTCACCTCGTGCAGCCTTCCGGACCTGTTCTCCAAAAATATGGAAAGCTGTTTCGCCATCATAGTCGCCTCCTTAATCGACAGGACCACTCGGTCATCGTCGCAGCAGTTCCTCCGCATTCCGCCCTAATATTCCCTCCTCCTCACCCTTCGAAAGGTCCAGGGAAAGCACGTTGAGGACCTCCACCCATGGGTCCTTCCACGGGGAATCCGTGCCGAACAGGACCCTTTCAGGTCCATGCCGCCGGATTATCCGCTCTATCTGGGAACATGCCATATGTCCAAAGGTAAAGCTCGTCTCGAGGAACACCTCCTTCCCCACCAGGTGCTCCTCTACTGCCCTCCACCTCTTAAAACCCCCCAGATGGGCGGCTACTACCTTAAGTCCCGGAAACTCCTGTAACACCCGGGCAATGCGCTCTGGGGACCCGAATCCCGGCCTCTGGAAGGCTATGTCGTCCCCAGCGTGGAAGAACAATATCAACCCCTCCGCCTTCAAAGCCTCGTACATAGGGAATATCCGGGGCTCATCCGGCCGGAAACCCTGGTAGTCCGGGTGCATCTTCACCCCGGGAAGTCCCAGGGCCTTGATGCGACGTATCTCTTCCTCCCAATCCTCCAGGTCCGGGTGCAGGGCCCCGAAGGCCACAATCTGGCCGTCTGTGACCTTCCTCGCCCATTCGTTTATGGAGCGGACCTGGGAGGGCTTTGTGGCCACGGGCATAACCCAGGCTTGGGAAACACCGGCTCTCCGCATGCTCTCCTTAAGCCCCGATATCGTCCCGTCCGAATAGCTCGGGTGGTTCCCGTCCAACGCCTTGAGTACCTCCATGGCTCTTTTGGCCAAAGAGTCCGGGAAAGCGTGGGTATGTGTATCTACTATCATATCTTCCTCTTGTCTATAACCCTCTTTGCCTTTCCCATGCTACGTTCTATGGTCTTGGGCTCCACAAGCTTCACTTTAACAGCAAGCCCCAAAATTCCCTCTATCTCCAATTGAATCTTCTCCTCCAGCGCCTCCAAGGCCCTGACCTCGTCCGAGAATATACGCTCCTCTACCTCCACCCAGACCTCCAGCTCGTCCAGCCCCCTCTCCCTGGTCACCACGAGCTGATAGTGCGGCTGGACCTCGTCTATCCCCATGAGCACGCTCTCTATCTGGGAGGGGAACACGTTCACACCCCGTATGATGAGCATATCGTCCGTGCGCCCCTTTATCTTGCTGATCCTAGGCATGGTCCTGCCGCAATGGGGGCAGGTCTGGTAGTTTATGCTCACTATGTCCTTTGTGGCGTAACGCAGAAGCGGCATCCCCTCCTTAGTGAGGGTGGTGAGTACAAGCATTCCGTCTCCTCCTTCCCCCACGGGCTCGAGGCTTTCGGGGTCCAGGACCTCTGGCAGGAAGTGGTCAGCCCAGAGGTGAAGCCCATCCTGCCCGGGGCACTCCTGAGCTACCCCCGGTCCTATGATCTCCGAAAGCCCGTATATGTCGGTCGCCAACAGGTCCCACGCCTCCTCTATCTCCCTCCTCATCCCCTCGCTCCAGGGCTCGGCCCCAAATATCCCTATCCTCAGGGAGGTCTTCCTGGGGTCCACCCCCATCTCCCTGGCTTCCTCGGCCATGTAAAGCGCATAGGACGGGGTACAGGTGATGATGGTGGGCTTGAAGTCCTGGATGAGCTTGATCTGCCGCTTGGTTCCCCCTGCCGAGACCGGGACTACCGAAGCCCCCAGCTCCAACGCTCCGTAGTGCACCCCGAGCCCTCCGGTGAAGAGCCCATATCCGTAGGCGTTGTGGATGATGTCGTCCTTAGTGCCACCAGCACACGCTATAGTCCTGGCCATCACCTCCGACCAGACCCCTATGTCGTGCCGGGTATACGCCACAACGGTCGGGTCTCCGGTGGTCCCCGAGGAGACGTGCACCTCGAGGATGTCCGATATCGGGACGGCCAACATCCCGAAGGGGTAGTGTTGCCGCAGGGTTTCTTTGTCCGTGATCGGAAGTAACTTCAAATCATTTAAGTACTTGATGTGCTCAGGCTTCACTCCTCGCTCGTCCAATGCCTTTCTGTAGAAGGACACACGCTCGTAGACCCGACGCACCACATCTTGAAGTCGCTTAAGCTGCAAAGCCTTAAGCTCCTCAGGAGGCAGATACTCCTGTTCCCAGCGCATAGGCTACTCCTTTCCAGCTTCTCCCTCGGCCTCCACATATACCCTGTCCACGATCCCCACAACTGCCGCGTCCACCGGACCGAACGTCCCAGGAAGGGCCTCCACGGCCTCCCTCCTGCTCACCAGGAAAACGAGCTCGCCCCGGTTCGCTCCGATCACGTCCACCGCAACGTGAGGCTCGCCAGAGGGCTCCCTTCGTTCGTCCAGAGGCTGGATTACTAAAAGGCGTATGCCTTCCAAGTTCTCGTCCTTCCGGGTGGCCACCACAGTGCCTATGACCCTGCCCAAGTACATCCCTTCCTCTCCCAATCTTGTCCTTGAACGTATAAAATCCACACTCTTTGTCAAGCACCTCACTGCATCAACGCCCACACCACGATGTTGACCCCGAACCGGAGCGCCTTCTCCCGCACCTCCGGAGGGTCGTTGTGGCTCGGGGTCCAACCGTCGCTCACGTTTGAGTTATAGGTGTAAAGTACCACGAGCCTTCCGTCGTGGAAGATCCCGTAGGTCCTCGGGGGTCCAGGATGATGCTCGTGTACCTTGGGAGCCCCCTCAGGGAAGTCGTAGTGGCAGTGGAAGAGCCCGTAATCGAAGGGGAGTTCCACCAATTCCTTATCCGGAAAAACCTTCTTCATCTCCCTCCTGAACGCCTCGTCCATCCCGTAGTCGTCGTCCGCGTAGAGGAAACCTCCGTGTACGAGGTAATTCCTGAGCCTCCGGGCCTCCTCCTCTGAGAAGGTTATGTTCCCGTGGCCCGTCATATAGAGGATAGGGTACGAGAAAAGCTTGGGGTCCATAATCCCCACCCTCGCCTCGTCCTCGGCGGTCTGGATATTCGTGTGCTCCATTATGTAAGCCAGCAAGTTCGGTATCACATCCGGGTCGTTGTACCAGTCCCCTCCGCCCGAATATCTCAACCTCGCTATAGTGAGTTTCGCCGTTGGCCCAGTCAGCTCCCCGAAGGAGGCCAAAGCCCAGAACAACAACGCAGCCGCAGTGTTCGTCATCGGGTCCATTCCTTGAGGGCTATCGCTCGTTCCTGTTGTTCCTTGAAGTTCCTTATAGCTCTAAACAGCGCCAATGCCGTCTTCCTGCGGAACGCCGAAGTACGCAACAGCCGCTCTTCTCTCGAGTTAGAGAGAAACCCAAGCTCGACCAGCGCTCCGGGCATCGCTGCCTCCGTCCCCAACATCACGTAGAACCCGGCCTGCTTCACTCCCCTGTCCTCGAGTCCCAAGGTCCTCACGAGCTCCTCCTGGATGCAGGCGGCCAGCTTCTGGCTCTCCTTCAGGAACTGGTCCGAGAGCATATCCGTCAGTATGTCCCTTAACGTGAAATCTCCGTCCTTCAGGCTCGGGATGGCCTCCTCGAACCTCAGGGAGGCGTTCTCCCTCATGGCCACCTCTCGGGCGTCCTCGGTCTTAGCGTCGGAGAGAAAATAGGTCTCCACCCCCCCCGTCCTCGGGTTCCGGATCGAGGAGTTACAGTGGAGGCTTATGAACAACTGCCCCCCGCTGTTGACGGCGATCCTCGCCCTCTCCTTCAAGGGCACGAATACGTCCTCGGTCCTGGTCAGCACCACCTGCACCCCCAGCTCATCCCGCAGCAGCTTTGCCAGCCTCAGCGCCACGTCCAAAACCACCTCCTTCTCCTCCAGCCCAGAAGGGCCCACCGCCCCCCGGTCCTCCCCCCCGTGGCCTGGGTCCAACACTACGGTGTGGTAGGCCCATAGCTCCTGCTTCCGCTCAGGCTCCTTCCCCGCCCTCCCCTCCCAGAGCAGCACCACCACCTTCTTCGGGTCCGGGCTGGGATAGATCTGGTACTCCGAAATCCCGGGCTTCAAGCGGAAGGATATCTGGGCCGAGTAGGAGTACTGGTACGCCTTCACCTCCCGCACCGCCCCTTCGGGCCGCACGGCCTCTACAGCGGCGGTGTCCAACCTCCCCCTGTACAGGGTCAGGTGCAACCACCCCGAAACCATGGCCACCTCCGAACGGAGAGGCTCGGCGGTGCGCAGCACTATCAAGGTCCCGTTGGCCCGCTCCTCTATGGAAAGATCCTGCACATTCACCTTGTCCCGCTCCCATCTCAACTTCCCCCTGACGAACGAATCCACATAGGGCAGGAGGAGGTCCAAGGGCACGTACATCTCCCCCTTGAACATCCGTGGAGGGAGGGGCAGGTGGACCGTCCTGCCGTCCACCACGGCGAAGGGGTTCTCTAAGACGAACTCCACCCTGCGTCCCCCGAGCCCGAGGGTCGCCTTCAGTGCGGCGAAGTCCCACTCCAGCTCGGCGTCCCAGGCCTGTGCCAGCCCTGAAATGGAGGCCCAGAGGTGCCCCCCCCTCTCCAGGGCCGGGAGGAGGTAGGTGGTGTCCGCCCGCACCCAGAGGGCCTCCGAGGCCCAGCCCATGCGGCACAGCAAGATGACGAACAGACAGGCCTTCCCCCAGATGCTTCTGTTCCCACACATAATATGTCCTTTGAAGCGTCTATCCCTTTGGGCTAACGTAATCTAACTGAAGATCTTGGGGCTATATCAGCTCCTCCCCCTCAGCGCCCGCTCCACATCCTTCTCCTCGATCCTCCGGGCTATCTCCCTCCTCCTGTCGTACAACCTCTTCCCCCTGGCTAAGGCCAGCTCCACCTTCGCCATCCCCCGCTCGTTGAAGTACACCTTTAGGGGAACCAAGGTCAACCCCCGCTCTTGGGTACGGCCGATGAGCTTTCGGATCTCGTACTTGTGCAATAAGAGTTTTCTGGGCCTCTTAGGGTCGTGATTAAATCTGCCACCCTGCTCGTAGGGGCTGATATGCATCTGGTACAGCCAGATCTCCCCATCATCTACCTTGGCGTAGGCGTCCTGGAGGCTGGCCTTGCCTTCCCTGAGCGACTTCACCTCCGTCCCCCTGAGCGCTATCCCAGCCTCGTAAGTCTCCAGTATATCGTAGTCGTAACTGGCCCTTCGGTTTCGAACGACCACCCTCTCCGGCATCATATACCTCCAGGGCCCTCAATATGATCCCCCTAAGGCTCCAGCCCGCTCACCCAGAGCCTGATCTCTCCCTCCGCCTTCTCCCCAGCCTCGGGCTCCTGTCTGAGCACTGTCCCGGGAAGGTAAGAGGTATCCGGAACAGAGGTCACCTGGGCCGAGAGGCCCGCCCGCTCCAGAACCTCCCTGGCCTCCCCCAAAGGCATCCCCACCAGGTCCGGCATCCTCCGGGGCCCGAACCCGGCGCTCACGATCAGGTCTACCCTGGTCCCCTCGGGCACCTTGGCCCCTGCTCCGGGAGATTGCCCGATGACCACACCTTTAGGAACTGAAGAGGGTACCTCCTGCACCTCCCCCAGCCTCAAGCCCGCCTGCTTCAACTGCAACCTCGCCTGGCGCACCGACACCCCGCACACGTCCACCACCTCCCTCACGGGCCGTCCTTTGCTCACCACTAAGTAGATCCTACGACCCAACTTGGCCGTGGAGAAGGGCTCCGGCCTTTGGGATATCACATACCCCTCCGGAACATAGGGATCGTGCCGCTCCTCCTCCACCCTGATGCTGAACCCTCTCTCGGATAGAACCTTTCTGGCATCCTCTAAGGAACGGTCCGTGACGTCTGGCACCTCTATGGCCCTCCCGTGCTTGGTGAGCACGGGCAGCACGACCACGTCCAGCGCCAACATCCCTAAGATCGCAGCTGTAACAGCTCCCAATGCCGAGGCCGCCAAATGCTCAACGAACCTTCGCAGCATCCTTCAATTTTGAACGTTGAATTTCCTATCCCCTCAGCGCCTCCCTGATCAACTCCTCTATCGGCGCCTCCTCTCCCAACCTGCGTCTGGCCCTGGCTAAGGCCGTTCTGGCCTCCGCATCCCTCATCCCCAAGGACAGAAGGGCCAGAAAAGCCTCCTCCGAAGGGCCCCTGCCCACCTCGACGGCCTCGGTTGGGACTTCCTCCAGTGGGACCGGCTCCTCCGGCCCGAACTTCTCCCTCAGCTCCAACACCAACCGCTGGGCGGTCTTCCTCCCTATCCCGGGTACCGAGGTGAGCTTGTGCAGCTCGTTCCGGACCACCGCCCTCCTGAACTCCTCCGGGGACATGGCCGAAAGTACAGCCTGCGCGAGCCTCGGCCCCACCCCGGAGACCGATATTAAAGTCCGGAACAGCTCCCTCTCCTCTTCGGTGGCGAACCCGAAGAGCTCCGCTCCGTCCTCCCTTATATGCAGATAGGTAAGTACCCGTACGGGCCCCCCCACCTCCCCGATCCGCTCGTAGCTGGACAGGGGTATGTGCACCAAATACCCCACCCCTCCTACGTCCACGACCAAGTGGGTGGGGGCCTTTTGTGTCAGCTTCCCGAAGAGGTACGCTATCACCTTCCAGCCCCTATCCGGTGAGCGAGGCAAAGGGCCACCGCCAGGGCGTCCGAGGCGTCGTAGGGCTCCGGGGGTTCCGAAAGGCCCAAGAGGTGCTGGACCATAAACTGCACCTGTCCCTTAGAGGCGGACCCCGACCCCACCACCGACCTTTTGACCTCGGCCGGTGCGTATTCCTCGACCCGAAGCCCGGCCTGCGCCAGCGCCAAGAGGATCACTCCTCTGGCGTGCCCTATCTGGAATGCGGAGCGCACGTTCTCCTGGTAGAAAATATCCTCTACCGCAGCGTAATCCGGCCGGCTCCGCTCTAACACCTCCCGAAACGCTCGATAGATCTCCGAGAGCCGCTCACAGAGGGAGGCCTTCTCCCTGGCCCTTATGCACCCGAAGTCCAGGGCCTGTGCCCTTCCGTCCTCCCATACGATCAGCCCGTACCCCGTAATCCGGCTCCCCGGGTCGACACCCAAGATAGTCACTCGGCCAGCGCCTCCATCAAAGCGTCGTCCATCTCAAAGTTGGAATATACCTTCCGCACGTCGTCGTGATCTTCCAAGGCCTCCAAAAGCCTTATGAGTCTCTCCGCATCCTTCCCCTCCACTTGCACCGTAGTCTGGGGCAGGCGGGTGAGCTCCGCATGGGTGTAAGTTATGCCGTTGGCCTCCAAGGCCCTTTTTGCCTCCTCGAAGTCCCCCGGCTCGGTTATTACCTCGTAGGTGTCCCCCCTCTCCTTTATGTCCTCCGCACCGGCCTCCAGCGCCACCATCATGAGCGTCTCTTCGTCCACGACGTCCCTCTCGAGGACTATCAGCCCCTTGTTCTGGAAAATCCAGGATACCGAGCCGTTCTCCCC
>DTXA01000300.1 GCA_012962735.1 Candidatus Latescibacterota bacterium | reverse complement strand
CATCCTGGATGAGTGCGGCATAGACGTTCTGGGAGGAGAGGCCGTCCTGCTTATAGAACCTACGCCAGTTGGTGAGGAGGGCGAAGGGGTCCTCGCCCTCCATCCTGAGGAGGGAGATCCCCGAGTCGGTGGCGAAGACCAAGATAGCATCGGTGACGGCGATATCGCGGACGGCCCGCCCCGCCAACCCCTCCGCCGGGCCGAAGCTCCGCCATCGCTCCCCATCGAAGACCACGAGCCCGTTCTGGGTACCGAAGAGGATGTATTCCCGATCCCGGTAGCGGACAGCGCGGACCACGTTGACCCGGTTCAGCCTGTTCTTCCGCCGATTATCGTCGAAGGGGAAGCGATTATAGTTATAACCAAGCTCCAGTCCCGCCGAAAAGCTCCCTAAGTTGAGCCTCCCGCTCACCCCCCCTACGATATGGTCGTTGGGCATCGACCGCAGACGGCTCCGGTCCCCTCCGACTATGGGGCTGTCCGCCGCCCGGAGGAGGTCGAGGCTCAGCGTCAGGAAATCTGCCGGGCTGTAGCTGAGCAGGACCCCGGTGAGGTTCCGCTCATATTCGGCGAAGCCGCCCAGCCCCCCGCGGAAGATCTCATACTCGATGCGTAGCTCGTCCTCAGGGGCCAGTTGCCGGAAGAGGAGGAGCGCCCCCGTCTCGTAGTCTATAGTGTAATCCAGGTCACGTTGGAGCAACTCTCCATTCAGATATACCTTCTCACTCCCTCTGACGATGGAGAGCCCTAGGATATACATCCCTCCGGAGACGGCATAGTTGAAGCTGACCCGCGCTTGATTCCTCTCCAGATCAGCAAAGAACTCCGCGGGGAAGAGGAGCTCGATGATCCCTTCTTCGGGGAAGAGGTAGTAGTCATAACCAATGAGGCTGGGATCGGTGATCTCGGTGAACCCCCGTCCTTCCAGCCTCACCTCGACCTTGACCGAGCCGGGGTCGATCCCTCTATGGCCGAGGTAGTAGAACCGCTCGTGCTCCCAGCCGTCGAGCCGTAGCTCAGTCCCATCGAGCTTGAAGACGACGTAGTCGGCGATCAATCCCTTAAGGAAGCCGAGCTCATAGTCGGTCCCCTCGCCCAGGGGATACTCCTTCCGTTCCTCACCCCTAAGGTCGTTGGCTTCGTTGTAATCATCGATATACTCCTTGAGTATGCCACGGAGGAGCTCTAGGGCCTCGCGCCGCAGGATGAGGAACTGCTCCTCTTCCTTGTTCACCACCACATAGTAGGCCTGGTCGATCTCCCGTTGCGCCTCCTCCTTGATCGTGGGAAAGAGGTAGCCTAGGCCGTAGCCTCCGAGGAGGTCCCTCAGCCCTTGGCTGGCATCGAAACCGAGCTGGAGCTCGGTGAAACCGGGGACGAATTCCTTGATTTCATAGTATTCCAGGCCACGGACGTTGAGGAGATAGGGCTGTTCCAGCCATCCCTGCTCCGCCGGGCGGAGAGAGTAGGTGATCTCGCCCGGGCTGGTATTGCCGCGGAAGACCTTCACCTGGGGAATCCCTTCGACGCGGGAGAAGATCCCTCTGATAGCAAGATCCTCCTGAGGAGCCCAATCTATTCTAAGCCCTTTTAGCTTCTTATCATAGCCAGTGAAGTCGGTATTCCCGACGACGGTGAAATCGCCGAACTCTCCCTCAAGGTCCTTCCCGCTATACTTGATCCCGAGGATCTGGAGGTTCTCCGCCTTTTGATTGTCGAGGTGGGCCAGGATGGAGAGGACCCCTGCAAGGGGCCACT
>DTXA01000299.1 GCA_012962735.1 Candidatus Latescibacterota bacterium | reverse complement strand
TCGAAGAACTCCTCCCAGGTGGCCGGCGGTGTGAGCCCATACTCCTCGAAGATGGCCTTGCTATACCAGAGGACGTTGGAGCGGTGGATGTTGACCGGGACGCCCCAGTAGTGGCCCTTATACCTCATGAGATCGAGCAGTGCCTTGGGGAACACCTCCTCCCAGCCTTCCATGGCGTATAGCTCATCGAGCGGCCTCAGATACTTCTCGGGCTCATACCCTGCGACCTCAAGGCCAGCATGGAGCTGGAAGGTATCAGGTGGGTTCCCTGCGATGATCCGCGGCTTGATCACGGCTCGGAAGACGAAGCCGGCGCCACCAGCGATAGTGGCATTTACGATCACCACGTCGGGCTGCTCCCTCTTGTAGATGTCGAATAGGGCCGCTAGCCCCTCGGCCTCACCCCCTGCCGTCCACCAGCTCCCGACGACGAGCTGCCCGCCGCCGAAGAGGCACGCAGGGAAGGCAGGTGAGTCGAGGTAGCAGACCCACATGAACCTGTCAGCCCACTCCCTGGGAGGGATCCAAAGCTTCGATCCGGCCTCGATCGGCAAATCGGGGTTCTCGATGAGGAGGAAGGTGGGGTCAAGGAGGTGCATCCTGTTCGTAGCGCCCATTACAGCCGGCCAGTAATCGGGGGTCTCGAAGAACTCCCAAGCTACGTCCTTGAGCGAGGTCGTCTCGGGAGCGACATACTCGTGGCCGCCTACATATCCCTGGCCGAGAGCCATCACCGCTCCCAGCAGCACAACGACTCCTAGCCACACGGCTAAACGTTTAAACACCTTACCTCCCCCCTTTTCTTTTTCCTCTTTCGGGTTGGCTAAACGAGCGAATTTGACCCGGCATTCAGTCGTCCATCACCCCCTCTTGAGGAGCGGTCTCGATTTAAAGTTTAGCCCAAAAATAGTCGGCTCGTCAAGTCCCTTCGGTGAGGCTAGGGCAGGGATCGTTCGCTTTCTCAATCAGGATCAGCAAGCCTGCCCCACTGATCTCCATATGGATACGGGACTCTCTGCACTTCCGAGCGAGTCGGGCCCTAACTCGACCAAGGAACCACCTCGGCAGGCCCCCTCCCGAGGAGAAGGCCATCATGAGCATCCCTCCAGCTTTGGTGACCCGCAAGAGTTCGGAGAGCCAAGGGGGTGCATTCTGCAGCGTCACCAAGTCGAACACCCCGTCCTCAAAGGGGAGGTTACATTGATCCCCT
>DTXA01000298.1 GCA_012962735.1 Candidatus Latescibacterota bacterium | reverse complement strand
TTCGTATCTTCCCATTGGTGTGGTTCAAAAGTCTGGTGCTGAAGCGCACCACGGCCTCCCTCCCGTCCGCTCGAATCAGGGGAGCCTCCGCATCCGTCCGGACTCTCCCGGCCTGAACGACGTCCTCTATCGCCCCTCTTAACGACTCGCAGAAGGAGAGGAACTCCTCGAAGGGCTGACCCTGCGCCTGGGCCGCCTCGAAGCCGGTGATCTGCTCCGCACTCCGGTTGAAGGTGATGATCCGCCCCTCATAATCCACGGTTACCACCCCGCTGTGCATGGATTGGAGGATGTTCTCGTTATACTCCGTCAGACGGGAGAGTTCGTCGATCTTCTGACGCAGTTCCTCCCTATGCTTGAGGAGTTCTGCGCCCATCTGGTTGAAGGCCGAGGCCAACTGTCCGATCTCATCGTGGCCCTCGATCCCCACCCGGTGGGACAGTTCCCCCGCCCCGATCCGTCGGGCAGCCTCCACTAAGGTCTGAAGGGGTCTGGCGACGGTCTTGGCTAAGAGCCAGGATAGGGCGATCGCGGAAAGCATGGCCACCAAGCCGATGAGCAGGATCCGCTCCCTTGTGCTGGCGACCTCCGCATAGGCCCTTTTCAGAGAGAACCCGATCCGGGCGGTCCCTACCCTCTGCAACGTCCCTGTGAGAACGGGCCGGGAGAGGTCCCACACGGGCACGCCTTCTCCGTTCTGGAAACGCTGGAGCAACGGCCCCCGGGCCTCCAGCGCCCTCCTGGTCCTCTCGTCCGTGTACTGCTTCCCCCGTTCTCTCGTGGTACTATGGACGATCACCCTCCCCTCGTTGTCCAGGATCATCGCATAGACCACATCCTCTTTGCTCCCAAGGGTATCTATGATCTCTTGAAGGAGCAGATAGTCATCCGTCAGCACGGCCTGGACGCTGCTGTGAGCCAGGACCGAGGTGAGGCCAAAGGCCTTCTCGTGCACCTCCCTCAGGATCGCCCGCCTCTGGAGCACGCTGACCACCATGACGAGGGAGGCGACCACCGCGACTACCAGGAGGGTGATGACGATCGAGAACTTGGTGTGGAGTTTTAGATTCCTAAGTGCCTTTGCTTTCAAGGTTACCATTTTAGATTTTAGATTTTAGATTGCCCTATCCAAGCCCCCTCTAAAGGTGGGGGGAGGGAGATCGAAAATTAGAAATTAGAAATTAAAAATTCTT
>DTXA01000297.1 GCA_012962735.1 Candidatus Latescibacterota bacterium | reverse complement strand
TTCAGGCTCAGGGGGATAGACCTACAGGTGGAAAGGGGGGAGTACTTCGCCCTCATAGGCCCTACAGGGTCCGGGAAGACTGTCTTCTTGGAGGTGTTGGCCGGGCTCAGGGGGGTGGAATCCGGGAGGATATTCTTGGACGGAAGGGAGGTCACGTACATCCCCCCTGAGGAGAGGAGGGTGGGGCTCGTCACCCAGCACCAGGACCTCTTCCCCCACATGAGCGTCTTAGAGAACGTGATGTACGGGCTCAAGGCCAGGGGGATAGGGAGGAGGGAGGCGGAGCGCAGGGCGCGCGATGTCCTGGAGCTTTTAGGCATAGGGGAACTTTCGGAAAGGAGGCCGGGTTTCCTCTCCGGTGGGGAGCGCCAGAGGGTAGCCCTGTGCAGGGCGCTGGCCATAAGGCCCGATGTGCTGCTGTTGGACGAGCCCCTGTCGTCGGTGGACCCCCCTCTCAGGCGTTCCCTGAGGGAGGAGCTCAAGAGGACCAGCCGGAAGCTTAGCCTCACCGTGCTCCACGTGACCCACGACAGGGAGGAGGTGTTCTCTCTCGCCGAAAGGGTGGGGGTTATGATAGGGGGTAAGATGGTGCAGTGCGGGAGGGTGGAGGATGTCGTTAGGTGCCCCGTGGTATCCGAACTGCTGCGGACCTAATAAGGAGGGGGTCATGGTATCGATCTGGGAAGCCCGGAGGATGGTCCTTGAGAACGCCCCGTTGCTCGGCGAGGTGGAGGTCCCCCTCGCCGAGGCTGCCGGACATGTCTTAGCCCAAAAGGTCGCCTCGGATGTGGACCTTCCCCCGTTCCACAAATCCGCCATGGACGGATATGCCGTCAGGGCCGAAGACGTAAGGGACCTGCCCGCTGTTCTGAAGGTGGCCGAGGACGTCCCGGCCGGGAAGTTCCCGGAGAGGCCCCTGGCCCCTGGGAAGTGCACGAGGGTTATGACGGGCGCGCCCGTGCCCGAGGGCACGGACCTGGTGGTGATGGTGGAGGACACCGAGCCCTTGCCGGACGGCAGGGTGCGGATACTTAAAGCTCCGAGGGATAAGACGAACGTGTGCCCCAAGGGGGAGGACGTGAAGGAGGGAGAAGTGGTGCTGAGCCCTGGCCACATCCTGGGGCCCCCGGAGATCGGGTTGTTGGCCGCCGTAGGGGCCGAGAGGGTGAGGGTGTTCAGGAGACCGAAGGTGGCCGTGCTCGCCACGGGGGACGAGCTGGTGTGCGCAGGGGAAAGGCCTGGCCCCGGCCAGATCAGGGATGTGAACACTTACTCTCTCTTAGCGCTGTGCATGAAGCGGGGGTTCGATGCCGAGAGCTTAGGGATAGCGAGGGACGAGCCTGGGGAACTGAGGGAGAGGATAAGGCTCGGGATGGGGGAAGCGGACGTGGTGTTGGTCTCCGCGGGTGTAAGCGTGGGGGACTACGACTTCGTCCCCGATGTCCTCTGGGAATTGGGGGTGAGGACGGTCTTCCATAAGGTCGCCATGAAGCCCGGGAAGCCCACCGTATTCGGGGTATACGACGGGGGCGTGCTCTTCGGGCTTCCGGGCAACCCGGTCTCGACGATAGTGACGTTCCTGCTCTTCGTGGACCCGGTCCTGCGCAGGATGGCGGGGTTCCCCGTCGGGGAGCTGGCCCCTCTGAAGGCGCTCCTCGATGGGAGGCTCGTGAACAAGGGCGACAGAACTGCCATCAAGCCCTGCCTCCTTGCGAGGGAAGGTGCGGGTTGGAGGGCCACCCCTGTGGAGAGCCACGGCTCTGCGGACATAGCCTCGCTCTCTAAGGCGAACGCCTTTATGGTGATCGGAAGGGAGGAGAGGCTCGAGCTGGGCGATACGGTAGACGTGATCCCCATGGAGGTTGGATGTTGCTTACTCCTGGAGGCAGGGGGATAAGGTACCTGAGGATATCGGTCACCGGAAGGTGCCAGCTCAGGTGCGTCTACTGCGGGGAGGCCGAGGGCAGGGACTCCCCGCTTATGCCCTCGGATTTCGGGAGGCTTGCTGAGGTGGCCCTGAGGCTGGGAATAACCAGGTTCAGGATAACCGGGGGAGAGCCGCTCCTTAGGGGGGACATAGTGGAGGTAGTCCGCAGGGTATCCGAGGCCGGGCCAGAGGACCTCTCCCTCACGACGAACGGGCTGATGCTCCCCCTTCTGGCCCGGGAGTTGAGGAGGGCGGGCCTTTCGAGGGTCAACATAGGCATTCCGGCCTTGGATGGGGAGATTTACAGGAGGATGACAGGTGCCGACGCGCTGGACGACGTCTTGGAGGGGGTAGATGCTGCCTTAAGGGAGGAGCTGCGTCCGGTTAAGCTCAATGTGGTGTTGGTCAGAGGGATGAACGACTGCCAGGTGGAGGAGTTCGTGAGGCTTTCCGAGGAGATGGGAATCGCGGTGAGGTTCATAGAGGTGATGCCGTTCGGCGTAAGGGACGGGCTGGTCCCTGCGGAGGAGGTACTGGAGATGCTCGGGAGGCCCGAGAGGGTCGAGGCTGTGGGCTCAGGCCCTGCGGAGTACTTCAGGAGAAATGGGGCCATAGTTGGGCTCATATCCCCAATCACCCATCCCTTCTGCGAAAGGTGCGACAGGCTCAGGGTCACCGCTGAGGGGAAGCTCGTGCCGTGCATCACATACAGGAACGGCGAGGACATCGTGAGGGCCCTGAGGGAGGGGAGGCTTGAGGGCGCTTTCAGGAGGGTCGTGAGATATAAGCCTCTGAGATACGGAGTATTCCAAGGGAGCATGAAGTTGATAGGGGGGTGAATGGCTCGCATGGTGGACGTATCGGAAAAAGAGCCAACTCTCAGGGAGGCAGTCGCCAAGGCCAGGCTGAGGGTCTCTGAGGATGTGGCGGAAAGTCTCAGGGCCGGGGAACTGCCCAAGGGGGATGCGGTGGAGGCCGCACGGATAGCAGGTATAATGGCTGCCAAGAAGACCCCGGAGCTGATACCGCTTTGCCACCCCATAGAGCTGGCACAGGTAAAGGTAGAGGTAGAGTTAAAGGAACGGGAAGCGGAGGTTAGAGCCGAGGTCAGGGCCTTCTCGAGGACGGGCGTGGAGATGGAGGCGCTCGTAGCTGCCGCTGTCGCAGCCCTCACACTGTACGATATGGTCAAGGGCATAGACAGAGGTGCGGAGATAACGGAGGTCTGCCTGTTGGAGAAGCGAGGGGGAAAAAGTGGAACTTGGAGGAAGGATGAAGGGAAAGGTGGTATCGGTCAACATGAGCCAGAAGAAAGGGGTGTCCAAGGTCCCGGTTCAGGAGACCGAGCTCAGGGAAGACTGGGGGCTGGTGGGGGATGTGCACGCAGGCCCGGGGAAGAGGCAAGTGAGCCTCTTAGCCTTGGAGGCGATACTGCGGCAGAGGGAGACCCTGCTCTCCGAAGGCAAGTCCTGTCCCAAGGCGCACGGTGTGGAGATCGGCCCCGGTGCCTTCGCCGAGAATCTGACCACTGAGGGCCTGCCCCTCGCCGAGCTTCCGGTGGGCACGAGGCTTAAGGTGGGGGAGGCGGTGCTCGAGATCACCAGAATCGGCAAGGAGTGCCACACTAGGTGTGCCATATACAAGCTCCTCGGGGACTGCGTGATGCCAAGGGAGGGTGTGTTCGCAAGGGTCATAAGGGGAGGGAAGGTGAGGCCCGGTATGGAGGTCGTGGTATATGAAGGTGGCCATACTCACGATAAGCGATAGGGCCTTCGAGGGCACGAGGGAGGACGCAAGCGGCCCTGCCTTAGCCGAGGCCGTGAGGGACAGGGGTTGGGAGGTGGCGCTCATGGAGGTGCTCCCCGACGAGAGGGGAAGGATAGCGGAAAGGCTCGGGGGGCTTGCCGGGAAGGTCGATTTGATCTTGACCACCGGAGGCACGGGCCTTTCGCCTAAGGACGTGACACCGGAAGCCACCTTGGACGTGGTGGAGCGGAGGGTGCCGGGCATCCCCGAGGCTATGCGTGCCGAGGGACTCGAAAAAACGCCCATGGCCATGCTCAGCCGGGCAGAGGCTGGCGTCCTCAGGGGGACCCTCATAGTCAACCTCCCCGGAAGCCCGAAGGGGGCCTTGGAGTGCCTCGAAGCTGTGGCAGACGCCCTTCCACACGCGGTGGAGGTGGCCCAGGGAAGGGGTGAGCACGGGGGGAAGGGCTGAGCTTCTCGCCCGCCCGGCGCTGATGCACCTGCTCTTTGTCCACCGAGCGTAGGATTGCCTGGTACGAGGGGTCCGTTCGAACAGGTGGGGGGAGAAGAGAGTGATGGAGCCAGCTTAATCACCTGGAAAGGGAGGACCGATGGCCTCAATGCTGAAAGTATGGAGTGTTGAGAAATCCTGGGAGCTGTACGACCGGGCTGTGGAGGTCATCCCGATGGCGACCCAGACCCACTCCAAAGCGCCTCGAGAGTCGCTGCGCGGCGTGGAGCCTTGCTATCTCGTCCAAGGAGAAGGCTGCCGGGTGTGGGACCTGGACGGCAACGAATACATCGATTTCCGAAATGCATTGGGACCTGTTACGTTGGGCTATCGATTCCCGGCCGTGGATGAGGCGATCCGCCGGCAATTGGAAAGCGGAATCCTCTTCAGCTATCCGCACCCCCTGGAGGTGGAGGTCGCCGAACGCCTGGTCAAGCTCATCCCCTGCGCCGAGCGCGTGCGATTTCTCAAGACGGGCGGCGAGGCGATGGCAGCCACGCATCGGTTGGCCCGGGCGTTCACGGGACGCGATCTGATCCTCACCTGCGGGTATCACGGCTGGGTCAATACGACCTCCCGACCAGGCGTGCCCGAGCCTATCCGTTCCACTTATCGGGCGCTGCCCTGGGGCGATGCGACGCCCTACGCAGAAGCCTTCAAGGCCTTCCCGAAGCAGATCGCAGCCGTGAGCGTGGCTTGCAGCTATGCCGACATAGAAAAGGGACACACCTTCTTGGCGGATCTACGAGAACTAACGGAGCGACACGGAGCGCTGCTGATCTTCGATGAGATCGTGACGGGATTCCGCCTGCGCCGGGGTGGAGCGCAGGAGTATTTCGGCGTCACTCCTGACCTAGCAGTGTTTGCGAAGGGTATCTCCAACGGCGTTCCGCTCTCCTGTTACGTGGGGCGTGCGGAAGTGATGGATAAGGTGGAGGAGGTGGTGATCTCTTCGACGTTCGGCGGCGATACGCTCGGATTAGCGGCAGCCAAAGCTACGCTCGACGTATATGAGAATGAAGACGTGATCGGGGCGCTCTGGGCGCGCGGTCGGCAACTTCACGAGGTGTTCAACTCGCATTGCCGACGTCTGGGGATCCCGGCGAGCTTCCAGGGGCTGCCACCCGCGGGGCAACCGGTGTTTGAGCATCCCGACAGCGTCCGCAACAACGAGCTCTTCCTCCGGTTCAACGGCGAGGTGTTGAAGCGAGGTGTCATAATCTATACTGTGTGTTACCCGAACTATTCGCACACGGAGGCGGACGTCGCCGAGGCAGTGGCCGCGATGGGCGAGGCACTGGAGGCGATGAAAGAGGAAGGGATGTTCGACTGATCACCGTTTCTATGGATGTGGACCCAGAGAGGGGCGAGCACGGGGCATGGGCCAAAGCTCTTGACATCTTTTGAAATCCTGTTTATTTTTATCTCAGGAATCTAAATTAGGTCAAATTGGGATTACATCGGTATGAGGCTCGTCCTAACCCTATACCCCAAGGCCGGAAGCCTCGTGCTCCCCCTGCACTACAACAGAGTGCTTCAGGGGTTGCTTTACAGCCACATGGAGGGGGAGCTGGGCTCCAGGCTCCACGAAGAGGGAGTGTGCTTGGGGAAGCGCAGGTTCAAGTTCTTCACCTTCAGCAGGCTTTTCGGTCGCTACGAGATACTTACGGATGAGGGGGCCATCAAGTTCTACGGCTCCCTTAGGTTTTATATAGGTTCGGTGTTCGGGGAGGTGCTCGAGTCCTTGGCAGAAGGCCTGTTGAGGTCTCCGGACTTAAGGCTGGCCAACGGGGAGTGCAAGCTGGAATCCCTCGAGGTCGAGCCCACCCCCAAGGTCCGCCGTCCCGAACCGGGCTGGGCTGAGGCACGGGTCCGCACGCTGTCCCCGATCACGGTCTACAGGACTCTGTACACCGCGGAGGGAAGGAAAAAGACGTACTTCCCTACCCCCTATGAGGACGACTTCGAGGAACTGCTCTTGGACAACTTGGAGAGGAAGGCCTCGGCTTTGGGATGGGAGGGGCCGCTGGAGGCCTTCAGGGAGGGACGCTCCCATGGCTCCGTCCGGATAAGGCCCGTAAGGCCGAGCAGCAGGGATCTGAAGGTCTTCAAGCTCCCCTACCGGGCCGGCGAGACCGTGGTCAAGGCGTGGACCGGGATCTACGAGCTGAGGCTTCCCGAGCCCTTTTTCTGGCTGGCGTACGATTCCGGACTCGGTTCTAAGAACGCCCAGGGGTTCGGGATGGTGGAGGTAGTGAACTCAAACAGGAAGGTGAGATATGGCAAAGACCCTCAAGCTTAAGATCGGGGATGTGGAGGCTACGGTTAAGTTGCTGGACAACGAGACAGCGGACAAGCTCTGGGAGGTCGCGCCCTTCGAGTCTTCGGCCGAGACCTGGGGGGACGAGGTGTACTTTTCCACGCCGGCGGAGGTAGAGCTCGAAGGGGAGTTCGCGAGGGAGGTGGTGGAGGTGGGTGACGTGGGATACTGGCCTCCGGGAAGGGCCATGTGCCTTTTCTTCGGGCCCACTCCGATAAGCCATCCCGGGGAGATAAGACCGGCAAGCCCTGTGGCCCTTGTGGGGAGGCTCTCCACGGACCCGGAGGATCTGAGGAAGGTCAGGGAGGGGGACCCCATAAGGGTGGAACGGGGTTGACAGTCGACGGGAGGAGCTATGGGACGCTTATCGGCAGCCATCTGCGCGGTCCTTTTGATGCCCCCCAGGCTTCTGGGGACGAGAGGATCGTCAAGGCGGGGGCGTTCGAGGTCGCCTTCGGTGCGACCTCCTACTTCCTGGTCTCCCCCTTCGAGAGGTTCTGCAAGATTTGGGCCACAGAGACTAACACGGGGGGAGAGCCCGATAATTCGCAACATCAACCATTTGTCGAAAGTCGATAGAAAATTTCGGACGGGAACAAGGGTGTTCCTATCCGGAATAGTATATTTACGGAGGCACGAATGGGAAAGCTTGGCCTTCCTGCCGGCATACGATACGACGATATGAGGCGCACTGCAAGGGTGTTGGAGATAGTTCAAGACATAGCCAGAGCCCCCAGAAGGTGGCGCAGGAAGACTCTGGCGGAGCGATATGAGGTGTGCGAGAGGATGATCCAGAAGGACCTCTACATAATAAGGGAGCGCCTGAGGCTTCCTCTGAGGAACGACGGGGAGGGGTACTACTTCGAGAGGGTTCCCCAGCTTCCCACGGTGAGCTATTCGTTTTCCGAGGCGTTGGCGCTCCTGCTTGCCATCAGGGCGGCTCAGTCCATCCCGGGGATAGGTTCCTCGGACCTGGCCGCTGCGGTGGCCAAGCTTGAGTCGCTGTTTCCGGAAGAGTTCGGCCCTTTTCTGCCTAAGCTTTTAAACGGCCTCCTGAGCTTCCCGGCGTCCACGCACCGCCAAGGGGTGTTGGCACAGCTTTACAGGGCCCTGCTCGGGGGAAAGCGGGCTAAGATAGTTTACATATCGGGGGAAAGCGGGAAACCGAGGAAGCGCAAGGTAGAGCCGTATGCCATCTTTCCCTATGTGCGTTCCTGGCAAATGGTGGCCTATTGCCACCTTCGAGGTGAAGTGCGGACCTTCAAGATAGACCGCATCCGGGAGGTGGAAATACTTGACGAACCTTACGTAGTCCCTCCGGACTTCGATTTGGACGGGTATTTAGGAGACAGTTGGGGCCTTATGCGTGGGGCTGCAGGGGAACCGGAGGAGGTGGAGCTGCTTTTCGATCCGGTTGTGGGCAGATGGGTATCCGAGGAGCACTGGCACAAAAGCCAAGAGATGGTGTTCCTTGCCGATGGTTCGGTGTTGGTGAAGTTTCATATTGGAATAACTCCGGAGTTCGTGCACTGGGTGTTGTACTACGGGAGCCAGGTTAGGGTCCTCAAGCCCAAGTGGCTCAAAGAGAAGGTTGCCGAGGAGCACAGGAGGGCTGCGGAGATGGGTGATATAACTCAAAAGGAGAAATGCCGGAAGGGACGCTCATAATCCGGGTTGGTAGACTTCGTATCAATATATAATATGGACGAGTATTCCGAATTTCGGGGCGAATTGCATGAGGTTTGTATCGTTCTGTCCGACGGGGACGACACATCTGCCCGGGAAGAAGTATGAGGCCGTGCTGTGAAGGTGGGTGAATTGTTGGGGAATAGAATGGATGAGACATTAGTAGCGACCTTAGGCACAGAACCTCAGGTGGTAACTCTTGTATTAGATGGGCTTTTAGAACGAGGTTATGTTATTCGTCGGACGGTCGTGGTCCACACTGACGATTCTGTTGAGCCGGTGAGGACGGCCGTATTCAAGCTCAAATCCGAAGCAAGCCAATATTATGCTCATCTTTCCCCTCCAATCAAATTCACATTTGAACCTATAGAGGAAGAACATTGTTGTCCACAAGATACCCTAACAGAAGAAGACGCTGGTGCTGCGTTCAAGACGCTTTACAGGGTTATCTTAGGGGAAAAGCGGGTAGGATATAGGATACACCTCAGCATAGCTGGTGGAAGGAAGGCTATGGCGGTCTATGGGATGGCTGTGGCCCAGCTGCTCTTCGACGAGGAGGACAGGGTCTGGCATGTGGTCTCGGAAGAGGTATTGCACAGCAGGGAGCGCCTCCATGCCGAGCCTGACGAGAGGGTGGTGTTGGTCCCCATACCGGTCTTAAAGTGGAGCAC
>DTXA01000296.1 GCA_012962735.1 Candidatus Latescibacterota bacterium | reverse complement strand
TCGAACCCCCACGGGAATACCCACCAGATCCTAAATCTGGCGCGTCTGCCTGTTCCGCCACTCTCGCTCCGGGATTCTGAAAATAGCATATTATCCCGGCTTTGTCAATACCTACGAAAAAGGGAAGGCCCAGGGCTCCCCTTTCGCCGATACCGGGAGTTACAGGAGTCTCTTGACAGGAGGATCGATTTGGAGTATTTTACGAAAGTCGTCGGTGTCATTTCGATACGATGATGCACAACGCACTGATCGCATTTGCCCTTTCCCTCGGCATCGTTTCCTCGACTTCCTGTGAAAGGAGGAAGGGGGAGAAAGGGAGGATAGCCGTCGCCGTCACCATACTCCCCTTGGCAGATTTTGTGGAGAATTTGGGGAGGGACAAAGTAAAAGTTGTCGTTATGGTTCCGCCCGGGGCCAGCCCTCACACATACGAGCCGACCCCGGAGCAGCTGAGGAGGGTCAGCGAGGCCGAGATGTACGTAAAGCTCGGTTCCGGAGTTGAGTTCGAGTTGGCTTGGCTGGATAAGCTTTCGAAGATCAACAGAAAGATGATAATAGTCGATAGCTCCGAGGGGATGGAGCTTATCGGAAAGAACCCTCACGTCTGGCTTTCGCCTAAGAACGCGGAAAAGATGGTCGAGAACATCTGCGATGGCCTCGTGAGGATCGATCCGGGGAACAGGGAGTACTACATCGGAAGCAAGAAGAAGTATATTAGGAAATTGGAGGAGTTAGATGAATACATAAGGGAAAAGCTGAATGGGATCGAGAACAGGAGGTTTATGGTGTATCATCCAGCATGGGACTATCTGGCCAGCGACTATGGCTTAGAGCAGATACCGATAGAGCGTGCTGGTAAGGAGCCAACCGCTTTGGAGATAAAAAAAGCGGTCGAAAGGGCGAAAAAATACGGGATCAAAACCATCTTCGTCTCCCCTCAGTTTGTCGCAAAGGGGGCTCAGGTGATAGCCGAGGAAATAGACGGGAGGATCGTGTTCTTAGACCCCCTACCCAGGGATTATATAAACGATATGCGCATCGTAGTGGAGCGGTTGGCTCGGGCTATGAGAGGTGGTATATGAGCTCCGAGGAGATAGTAAGTCTAAAAGACGTCTGGGTGCACTACGAGGGCATAGCCGTACTGGAAGGTATAGATCTGTCCATATACCAGGACGATTTCCTGGCGATAATAGGTCCAAACGGCGGGGGAAAGACGACTCTATTGAAGGTGGTCCTCGGGCTGGTCAGGCCGAGCAGGGGAAAGGTAAGGATATTCGGCAGCTCGCCGGAGAAGGCCAGGAAGTCCATCGGATACGTCCCCCAGTACTACAATTTCGACCCGGATTTCCCGATAAGCGTCCGGGATGTGGTATTGATGGGGAGGTACGGGCGTAGAGGGCCCTTTAGAAATTACGACGAGGAGGATGAAGAGGTAACCTGGAAGGCCTTAGAGGTCGTGGGGATGCTGGATTACAGGGACAGGCAGATAGGGAAGCTTTCCAGGGGACAACAGCAGAGGGTCCTGTTGGCCAGGGCGCTGGCGACAGAGCCGAAGTTGCTGCTCTTAGACGAGCCGACCACAAGCATAGATGTGCCGATGCAGACGGAATTTTACGAGGTCCTGGGGAGCCTGAAGCAGAAGATGGCTATAGTGATGGTCTCCCACGACATAAGCGTAGTGTCCGTCTACGTCGATAAGATAGCATGCTTGAACAGGAAGCTCTTCTACCACGATTCCAAGGAGATAAGGGCGGAAGACCTCGAGGCCGTATACTGCTGTCCGGTCGAGATGATAGCCCACGGTGTGCCGCATAGGGTGTTGAGGGGACATTAGACCTTACGTACAGGAGGATAGAATGACGGATTCGCTCGAGGCGAGGATCGCCCAGGCTGTCGCGCAGGCGCTTAGAACATACGTCGGCGTGGATGGCTTAGGCGTCCGCAGCAACCGCCTAAAGCTACAGCTTGCACAGGGCGATTATGTAGTGGGCATCGTCGTGACAATCCCCAGCCCGACGGTGGCGGAGTTACTGGCGAGGGTGGGCTTCGACTTTCTCTGGTTGGACCTGGAGCACGGACCGACCGGGCTCGAGACCGCTCAGACCATGATCGCCGCCATAGAGGGAACTCATGCAACTCCTTTGATCCGAGTGGCATGGAACGACCCAGCGCTCATCAAACGTGCGCTCGATACAGGCCCCCACGGCATCATCGTGCCGATGGTCTCCTCGGCGGAGGAGGCAGAGAAAGCTGTATGTGCCTGTAAATATCCCCCACAGGGAATCCGTGGAGCGGGGATTTCCAGAGCGCAGCGCTATGGGCTCGAGCTGGACGCCTATCTGCGACGAGCCAACGAAGAGATTATGGTGATCGTGCAGATCGAAGACCCTGCAGGTCTTGAGGCTGTGGACGAGATCGCCGGCGTAGAGGGCATAGATGTCATATTCGTCGGCCCGTTCGACCTTTCGGGCTCCATGGGAATCCTCGGTCAGCTCGAGCACCCAAGAGTGCAGGAGGCCATGGATCGGGTCGCCCGAACCTGTGCCGAGCACGGAGTAGTCGCCGGCACCCTTGCGTCCGATCCGGAGAAGGTGAACAGGGAGTTCCGGAGGGGATTTAGGTATGTGGCGATGGGAGTGGACGTGGCACATATGATCAACTGCGCTCAAGGGTTGCTGTCTCAGGTGCAGAGGGCTAGCTCATCCCTCCACCGATAAGTTTTCCATCCCCTCCGGTTCCAAAGCGCACCATATGCACCCCTCTCCCTTCCAGACCCGCTTCACCCTTCCACGGGGGTTCCATACGACAGCTTCGTTCCAGAGAAGCCGAGCGGTTGGGCCCCTGGTCGGGAGGCCCACCTCGACTGTGCACCCTGAAGGGGCCTCTAAGCTCAGATGGAAACCCCCATCCTCCTGCCTCCAGGACAGGGATATGGTCCCCATCGGCGTGGGCACCTCCCCCTCGGCCCACTCCAGGCCTGCAGGACGTGGTCGGATCCAGAACTTCCTCCATCCAGGCTCATATGGACGGGCCCCCAGGACCTCGGCGGAGAGCAGATAGGTGGGGCCCGAAGACCCCCCCCGGCACCGGGACCCCCTCCCTTCCCAATCCCCCCACCAGGTCGTGGCCCCAGCCTTCAGCATCCCCCCCCAATGTCTCCGGATGAGCTCTAAGGCGAGCCCCTCTTCTCCGACTCGGAACAGGGCCTCCACCACGTGCGAGAGGAAGCGCGGAGTTTTGGCCTGGAGCCCTTCGTCCAAGACATAGCGCAGGAGAGACATCCGTTCTTCCTGCGGGGCCACGCCGAAGTACGCGGCCAGGAGGTTCACCTGCCGACCGACCTCCCGCGCCCCGGGAGCGTCGGTGTAGACCCTCTGGCCCCCGTCGTACAGGTGCATCCTACAAGCCGTCCTGATGGCGTGCCACCGGCCGATGTATTTAGCATATCCGTCCTCGTGCCCTAACCCCCGTGCCACCTCGGAGGCGGCCTTCAACGCCCCGGCGTAGGCCATGTTCAGGGCTCCTGGGCTTACGTCCGCCTCCGGCACCCCTTCCAGCAGTCCCTTGTCCCCTTCGTATCGCCTCATCCCCTCCAGAAGTCGCTCCACATGGGGATAGAGCTCCCGCACCGGCTCCAAGTTTCCGCTGTAAAGGGCGTACTCCCATAGAGATACGACCCAGAGCATTGCGAAGGTGGGGAACCATTTCTCGGGGAGGTCGGCGGGGTATATCCCAGCCACCATCCCATCCTCCCGCTGGGAACGGGCGATCTGGTGCAGGCCTCGGGCTATGAGCTTGTGGTCCCCGAAGGCGTAGTAGTTCACCAGGGCCTCCACCCTGACGTCCTCCCACCGCTGGGCCTGTGTTCTGGGGTCGTCCTCGTAAGCGTCGTGCATACAGAGCTGCACGGTGTACCGCCCCACGTCCCAGATGCGGTTTAAAAGTTCGTCGGAGCACCGAAAGCTCCCAAGCTCCCGCACGGGATAGGTGGAGAAGTTCACTCCTACCTCCCGGACCCTGATCGGGCCCCTCGCCCTCCGGAAGGTAAGCTGAAGATACCGGAACCTTCTAAGCCCGAAGGTCTCCCATTCTTGGGCTCCCTCCCGGGCTATGTACCGGTCCGCATAGGACGTCCCGCCGCAGTCGGGGAGGACGCGCCCCCCCTCCAACGCCTCGCTGTAGCCCATATCGACCACCACCCCCTCCGGGGCGTCTAAGGCGATCCTGGGGTATCCCACCACCTCCCTCCCGAAGTCCAGGACGACGCAGGTGGGCTCTCCGGGAGGAATCACCATCTCCCTCCCCTCTGTCAAGGCTCCTGGGTCCTCGGGAAGTTCCACGGGCTCGAGTTCCTCCCAAGCCATCCGCTCGGCCACGCTCTCCCAGGGGGTCCACCGGACCTCACCCCCCTTTCCGGGACAGACGACCCCGAGGTCCCAGCTTCGTTCGGGGGGATAGGGGGTCGAAAATCCGACGCATTCGTCCCCCACCATCTCGTTTTCGAAAGGTCCGATGGCCATCCAAGATGGGCCGCATCCCAGGTCCTGCACAGCGGAGAACGCTACCTCCCCCTCCGCCTCGAAGTAAACCTTCCATTCCCCGGCACTGTGGTCGCTCTTGAGCAGAAGAGTGTGCCAGCCCTCCTCCAGGAACACTCGTACCTTGTGTCCTCCCGGCTCAGCCCGGCCGTGCCGGTGGTAGGATAGCACTTCCTCGCCGTCCACCCACACCTTCACCCCCCCACTGCTCCCCAGGGAGAGGGTCACCTCCTGTTGCCCAGGGGACCAGAGATAGGTGGCCAGGTACGCCACCGCATCCTGGACCGGGAAGCGTTCCTCCAAGTCGAAGGAGAAGGACCGGGCCTTAGGAGGGAGGCATCGGCCCACCGCGAGGACCGCTTGGGGTGCAAGGAAGGCCTCCATAGGTAGGGGTATCCTCCGAGGCTCCAGGCGTCCCCAGGGACCGGCCTCGGCCGGCCCCACCACCACCGCCCTCTCCCAACCATCCCCCGGAAGTTCTGGCTCCCTCCGGGCGTCGTACTCCTCGCAGAACCCCAACCGAGGGGCCATTCTAGAGCTGCGCGGGTCCCAGGCGTCCGCCCTTCTGACCTCCCAGGAGCGACCCGAGCAGACCTCAAATACCTTCCCGGTCATGGTCCTCCCCTCCAACTGAAACAGGAACCCCCCTCGGACCGGCATGTAGCTGAACGTGCCCTCGCCGAAATAGTGCACCACAGCCCAGACCACGTTCTTGCCCTTAGAGAGGTATGGGGCGAGGTTGTACATATCGTAGCTCTGCCAGGAGGGGGTGCTTCGGGCTGGCCCCCTGCCGAGGTATCGACCGTTCACGAAGAGCATATACCGGCTGTCGGCAGTGCAGTAGGCGGCGGCAGCTGCCACCTGGCCCGGGACCGTGAAAGCCTTCCGGAAGTACAGGTAGAAGTTCCTGGGCCGCTCCGTCCCCTGGGACCATATCCACTGGGCTTTCCACTGCATACCCATCTCCTGTTGACAAACCTCCATTATGGGACTTATATTATCGGCGATGAGCTACTGTCGGACAGCCCTCCTGCTCGTAGATGGCGCTCGGTACGACGTCCTCTCCAAGCTCATAGCCGGTGGAAGGTTGCCCTACCTCGGAAGGCTACACCTGCGCAGGGCGGTCACGGTGTTCCCGTCCACCACAGGTCCGGCGTACCTCCCCCTCCTCACCGGACGCTTTCCGGGCCCTTTGAACATCCCCGGCATCCGGTGGCTTTCCAAGGAGGTCCTCGCCCGCGGCCTCCTCCACCCCCACGCCCGCAGGAGCTACATGGGTCATGAGGCGATCTTCTTCGACCGGGATATACCGGTTAAGACCCTGTTCGAACACTTCCACAGACCCTGGGCCGTCTTCAGTCTGATAACCAAGGGGTTGCCTCGTCGGGGGAACCGCACCCGATGGAGCCGCCGCCTCGTGTATCCGTATTCCCACTTCCTGCACGATTGGAGGCCCCTGGACCACATATTCGCCCGGAAGCTGGTCCAGTGGGCAAGTTCGGATTCCGACTTCCTGTTCGCCGTGTTCCCCTCCGTGGATGGTTTCTCCCACCTATACCACCCCGTCCACCCGAAGGTCCTGGAATCCTACCGCAACTTCGACATAGCCTTGGGGGCGATGTGGGAGGCCCTTCAGAGGAGGGGGGACCTCGATAGGACACTGATCCTCGTAGTATCCGACCACGGCCTCACCCCCACCCATACTCATATAGATCTGGCCCACTTCCTTCAGGAGCGGTTCCGGTGTCTTTACTACCCTCTGGTGTTTAAACCCGGGGCGGCCTCGGCGGAGATGGTGTCGGGCAACGGTATGAGCCACATCTATCTAAAGAACGGCACATGGAGAGGACGGGCTTTCTGGGAGGACATCCGAGGCCTCCGTGCTGTGGAGGACCTCCTGGCCTTAGGTGGGGTGGATTTCCTGGCATGTCAAGACCAGGGGGAGGCCATCTTGGTCCTCGGCCGGGAGGGCCGAGCCCGCTTCCTCTCCGAGGGGGATGGCATCCGTTACGAGTTCGAGGGAGAAGACCCTCTGGGTATAGGGAAACCTGGAGCCTTCTCCCTGAGGGAGGCCTTAGAACACACCTACGAGGGAGACCATCCGGACGCCCCCTTACAACTCCTGCAGCTTTTCCTCGCCGAGCGCACAGGGGACATAGTGGTGAGCGCCCGGGCAGGTTACGACCTGAGGGCACGGTGGGAATTCCCGGAGCATCGTGCCACCCACGGGGCACTCGTCCGGGGACAGATGATCGTACCCGTGCTGGCCAACGCCTCCCTTCCCCCGGAGCCCCTGCGCACAGTGGACCTATTTCCCTGGGTACTGAAGCTCACCGGGAAAGTTCTCGGTCAGCTTGTGTTAGATAAACAAGAAAGGCCGCTTAGAGATATATATAAAACCACAGTTGACGGAAGAGGCCATACGCAGGCAGCTTAGGAGGACCTCCCTGCGGAGGGATGTGGTGCTCTTCGCAGCTTCCACCTCGACAGGATTTGGTCTTATGTCATTAAACAGTGACTTAGGGGCATATGAAAGTCTCTCCTATCTTCGCTACATCCACCTGGGTTTCCTCTTTCGTAGTCCTTTCCTCGGCGTCTTCGCCCCAGTCAAGGGATACCTAGACTTGTTTCTTCTGCGCAGGACCAGGGTGGTACTTTACTCTATCCTCATCACGGGGATATTGTACTTCAATAAGTTCTTCATCGGCTATATGGTAGCCAGGGCGATGGGACTGAAAGTGGCCTTCTGGCCGACCATCCTGGTGCAGGTTTTGGTGATTTCATAAGCTACATGGCGCCCAGCCCTGGAGGCAGTGGGATAGCCGAACTTTCCTCATCGTACTTGATGTCCAACCTTATACCCGTGGAGGCTACCCCGGCCTTCGCGGGTATATGGCAGGTGTCGACGATATACTGCGCTCTGGAGGTTAACGGCCGTACGAGCGCACGTCGTAGCGGAGGTCGTGGGCGTCGGGCACCATCCCGGTGACCCGGATGATGAAGCTGCCGTCTATCTCGAACGGCAGGTCCCAGTCCAAGGTGCGCCACCGGATCGTGCGGATGTGGACCACGGCCGTGTCCCCCCCGGGGATGACCTCGGTCGTGATCTCTATCGGGCCCTTCCCGTAAGGTATGGGCTTCAGCTCGGTATCCAGTATCCTGTCGCCTATCTGTTTCACTCGGGCCTGTATCCAAGGTCCGTAGATCGGGTCGTCCTCCCTCCAAGCGTTTTCCACATAGATCCTGCCGTCCTGCTTGATCTTAGGGCCTGTGCTCCCTCCCCCGCCACATCCTATGACCAAAGCCGCTACAGCCGTGATCCAGAGGATGTTCCGCATATCCATTCCTCCCTAGAGAGCGTATCATCTTTCCCTACCTAAGATATATCCAGCTAACCCCTCCAACTGCTCCCGGTACGGGGACGAAGGCAAAACCCAGAGGGCCTCTGATCCTTCCGCCACATATCGTCTTGCCAGGGCTTTTACCTCGTCCACCGCCCCGGACTCCACGAACCACTTCCCGAGCTCCCGCACCTCCCCCTCCCCTGCGTCCTCCCTTCCCAAGATCGAGAGCGCCCACCTGCGCCGCGCAGAGTCCGCCTTCCGGAGGGCGAAGTAGACGATCAGGGTCTTTTTTCCCTCCCTTATGTCGGAGCCAACCGGCTTGCCGAGCTGCCGTTCATCCCCGGTGATTCCCAAGACGTCGTCCATCAACTGGAACGCGACACCACACCTGCTGGCGAACTCCGATAGGGCCTGCACGTAAGGGTGCCCCTCGTCGGCGATGTCTAGGCCCACCATGGCCCCGGCCCGTGCCGCGAAGGCGTAAAGTGCCCCGGTCTTCTTCCAGAGCATATCCGTTATCTCCTCCTGGGAAAGGGCATCTACCGGCCTCCGGGCGTACTGGATGTCCAACACCTGTCCCTCCACTAAGGCGGAAAGGACTCGGCCGGTTATGTCCTCCACCAGCCGCAGGACCACATCCGGGGATACCCCCCTCCGGGCCGACTCCGCCATAAGGGATATCCCCCAGCCGTGTTGGGCGTCCCCGGCCAATATCCCCATGGATATTCCGTAGTGTTCGGCCTCCTCCCCCACGAACCCGAACTCCTCCACGGCCCGCCTGCTGAAGGCTACATGCACTGTAGGTGCCCCCCGCCTCAGCTCGTCTCTGTCCATGATGTCGTCGTGCACAAGCGTAAAGGTGTGGAATACCTCCACCCCAGCGGCCACGGGGAGGGCCCTCTCCTCCTCTCCCCCCACGGCGCCGCATGAGAACAGCACGACGGCAGGTCTCAAGCATTTCCCCCCGGCCTTTATGTAGCTTTCCACTGCCTCCCTGAGGTGGGGATGGGAAAGCCTCGCCAACCAGGGATGTGTCCTCAGGAACTTCCTTACCTTCCGTGCCCGTACGGCCAGCTCCTCGAAAAGCCTCTCCATAACCTTTCAGTCGTATTTGCAGAAGAGCTTCCCCCACTTAGAGGCGAGGAACCTCCGGAAGTGGCGCTTTCCCTTTGTAGGCCACCAGATGTAGTCGTGATACAGGAAGGACCCGAACACGAATATATACACCAGAGGAGTGTGGAAGAAGAGCTTCTGGAAAGTCCTCAGTGGGCCGAACCACAACAGGTCGCCTACGCGGCCGGCCAAGTTATCCCCTACCTGGAACCCCAGGTTCAGTCCGGATATGTCCTCCCCCACCACCTCTATATCCCTGGGGTCCCCCACACCCAGGCCGGCCTCATGTGCCAGGCGGATGTACTTTACAGACATGGGATCGAACCCCATAACTTTGGCCGCCACCGCATCCACCGCCACCTGGTCCCCGCTGGCCAGCAATAGATCCGCCTCCACCGGCCGCATCGTGCGGGGCCCAGGACCATCCCCAGCTGTGGTACCGTCCATAACGGCGAATATCCCCGTATGGATCTCCTTCTGGATGCAGAGGAGGTCCACCAGGGTCTCGTGGATGGTGCTGTGAGTGTAATGGCGCTTTGTGTTCAGGAGCCCCCCGAAGGCGTTTTTCATAGCTCCCGTGGTGGATGTGTATATGTGGCACTTCATCGTCGGAAGATGAACGATGTTCTTTCCCAAAAAGTACTCCGGAATGCGGATGCCCTTCGGGTAGATCTCGGGAAGGACCAACATAGGACCTTTGGGCTCGTAGGTTATCCACTTCATGTCACGGAAGTTGTACAGCACCGGTATCTCGTACTCCTGAAACACTGGAACGAACCTATTGAGCCGCTCCCCCTTGAATGGGTTCGTCACCACCGTGTTGTTCTCCACGGCGACCAGGTCCCCGTACCCCGCCTCCTGGAGCGCCCTGATGGCACCCTCCAATTGCCAGGGGGTGGTATTGGCTCCTGGAAAGGGGAAGTGCCAGGATATGTTGGTCTTGAGTATCGTGGTCCTTCCGGGCTCCAGGTGGATCTGGAACTCGGCCAGCTCCATCAACCTGGCGATGTCATCCAGCACAGCTTCGGGCTTCGTCCGCACCACGGCCACCTTCGCCTTCATTTCTCCTCCAACAACTCCAGACGGAAGCCTTCTTCCCCCTCCACGAGCTTACGCACCCGAGCCCGGGCGTGCTCCAATATCTCCTCGCAGGTTTTGGCCGCCCTTATCCCCTGCTCAAAGGCGTCCAAGGCCTCCTCTAAGCTCAGGTCCCCGGATTCCAGCCTTTCCACAGCCGCCTCTAATTTCCTCAGCTCATCTTCGAACTTAGACCTCTGGGCCATCTTTCCCCTCCGGGTATACGACAATTCCACCCTCGACCATACGCCTCAGGACCCCCGACAGGGTCCGTGCTTCCTCCAAAGTATATACATGCGGTTCCAAACCCGGTATTTTCAGGATGGTGCGCACTAAGCGGAAGGCATCCTCGCGGCTTGGCTCTCGATATACTACCAACAGGTCAACATCGCTGAAGGCCGTGTATCGGTCCTTAGCATACGACCCGAAAAGCACGACATATTCTAAAGGAAGCTCTTCCGCCAGGCGGGGGAGCTGCTCCCTCAAGAGGGCGAGGACCTTCTTCCGATTAAGAGGATAGAAGAGCTTCACAGAACCGTACGATCTTATCCGCATATCCGATGAGCCTTTCCGCCTCACGAAGGGTGTAACTCCTTCGAGGCGATCCAGATGGAAGGGCGTCGGGGTATCTGGCAGGGATGTATACCTTGTCCAGCTCTAAGGCTGAATCCACCAATTCCCTCGGAACAGTATAACGCTGGGAAAGGGCCTCCAACAGGTCCGCCACCGAGTGCCCCCATGCCTCTATCCCCATCCTCTGGAGGACGGCCTTCTCGGAAGCCTGTTGGGCGGAAAAGCACGCCCAATCGTAAAACTCCCGCTCCATATCCGCACGGGCGTGCTTTAAGTCCCACCGAGCCTGATCCATCCAGTCCTCACCGCGCTCCATAGCCTCGCTCCATCGGACTGGCGTAACAGTACAGGCATCCCCCTGGGCACCTTTGGGTGTACCATCCCACGTCCACCGAGTGGGTGCACCCGCACAAGGGTCGCTGGCCCCGGGCTTTCTCTAAAGGAGCTCGTTCCCCATCCGGGTGCAGACGGGAGAACAAGGCTCCATCTATGCATCGACTCGATGGAAGGCCTTCCACGCAACAGGCGTAAAGTTCCAACCTATATCTTCGACTCACTTCCCGCATCCAGGCCCACTGAGAAGCCAGGTCGAAGGGGGCCGGGGTTATCCCATGCTTTCGGAGCCTCCGGAGCACCTTGGGGTACAGCTGCACCCAGCTAACAGTAATTGCCGGGACTCCCCACCTGGCAGCTAATTCGGCGACCTCCTCGTACAAGTGGAGGTTGGTGTAATAGGCCCCATCTACGAAGAAGTTCACCACGGGATCGAAGCGCAACCTAACCCTCCGTGGGTCGCCCACGAACCCTATCAGATCCGGGAGCAACCCGAGGGTCTCCTCGGCCGGGAGCACCCCAGGCTCCAGTGCCGTCCCCCCCATCCCGGTCACGGTGTAGTGCACGAATACCTGGGCATAGGTCGAAAGGGCCTCCCTCAGTTTCCCATTGCGGAAGAGATTTCGGGGGTCCTTCGTCCAGAGGGCCACGGTATGAACCCGCTCAGGGGGATATCTCCTCAGGGCACCGAGGAGGACCTCGGGATAGAAGGCCACGAGATCTGTACGCCTGCTGGCCGAGAGCACAAGCCTCACGTCTTAGTTTTCGGCATCTTCTTCACCACGAAGGCTCGCATCAGGCCTATGGATACTGGGAAGACGTTCCACGAAGGCCCGCACCAGGTCTATAGGTATGGGGAAGACGATGGTGGAGTTGTTCTCCGTCGCCACCTCGGATAGGGTCTGGAGGAAGCGGAGCTGAAGGGCTGCCGGATATTGGCTTATGATCTGGGCAGCGTCGCTGAGCCTCTGTGCCGCCTGGAACTCCCCCTGGGCACTTATGATCTTGGCCCGGCGCTCCCGCTCCGCCTCGGCCTGTCTGGCCATGGCCCGGCGCATCTCCTCGGGAAGGTCTACGTGTTTGATCTCAACGGCCGTGACCTTCACTCCCCAGGGGTCGGTGTGCACGTCCAAGATCTGCTGGATCTGCTGGTTGATCTTGTCCCTGGAGGCCAAAAGGTCGTCCAGCTCCACCTGGCCCAGCACACTTCTCAGGGTAGTCTGGGCGAGCTGGAAGGTAGCGTAAAGGTAGTTCTCCACCTCCACGATAGCCTTTTGTGGATCCATAACCCGGAAGTAGATGACCGCATTCACCTTGACCGAAACGTTATCCCTGGTGATCACGTCCTGGGAGGGCACGTCCTCCGTGACCACCCGCAGGCTCACCTTGACCATCCGGTCCACGATGGGGATCAACAGCACAAGCCCCGGCCCTTTAACCCCCACGACCCTCCCGAGCCTGAAGATCACCCCTCGCTCGTACTCCCGCAGGATACGGATGGCGCTGGCCAAGATGAAGATCAGGATGAGCACCACTACCGATATCGCAGGGGTAGCCATTTTCCCTCCTTTGTTCAGCTTTTCACTTTCCTCACTTTGAGCTTCAGGCCTTCCACCGCCAGGACTTCTACCTCCTCCCCCTCCACCACCGGCTCCTCGCTCCAGGCCTGCCAGAGTTCCCCGTGCACCAGTATCGTCCCGAATGGGTCCAGGGGGGTACGAGCCACCCCTCGCTCCCCCACCAATCCCTCCCTCCCGCTCACCGGCTTTGCAAACCTGGCCTTTATGGCCATCCCGATGGCGAAGAGGAAGAAAGCTGCCGTGGTGAGAACTGCGGCCAAGATGACGGGCCAGGAGACGCTCAAGAGCGAACCCGGGGCTTTAAACAACATCAAGGATCCTAAAGTCATAGCGACGATGCCTCCTAAGGTGAGCATGCCGTAGCTGGGCACCTTGATGTCCGCTATGAACAATCCCAACGCCAACAGGATCAGAAGCAGCCCCGCGTAGTTCACCGGTAACATCTGCAGTGCATACAGGGCCAAGATGATGCATATCCCCCCGATTACGCCGGGCAGGATGGCCCCCGGATTGGAAAGCTCAAATATTAGCCCGTAGAACCCGAGTATGAGCAGGATGTAAGCGATGTTGGGATTGCAAAGGGCCTGAAGGACTTTATCCCGGAAAGACATCTTTATCTCAAATACTTCGGCCCCCTCGGTGTGGAGTATCCTTTCCCCCAAGGGCAACCTGACCTTCCGTCCGTCTATCTTGCTCAGCAGATCCTCCAGGTCCTCGGCAATCAGATCTATCACACCGGCCTTGAGGGCCTCCTCCGGGGTCGAGGAGATGCTCTTGCGCACCGCATCTTCTGCCCATTGGACGTTCCTGCCCCTTCGCTCTGCGATGGCCTTTATATAAGCCACAGCGTCGTTTACGACCTTATCGGACATCTCCTCGCTCACCTTCTCCCCCCCCAACATAACGGGGTGCGCCGCACCTATGTTGGTCCCCGGGGCCATCGCGGCGATGTGGGCGGCTAAGGTGATGAAAACCCCGGCGGAGCCTGCCCGGCCTCCCTTGGGGTACACGAACACGACGACGGGGACTTCGGCGTTCAGGAAGGCCTTGACCACCGAACGCATCGATTCCATCAGCCCCCCTGGGGTGTCCAGCTCGATCACTAGGCACTCCGCTCCTTCTCCCTTCGCCCGCTCAAGGGCTTCTATCATGAAACGGGCGGACGCCGGGGAGATGGCTCCCTCTAAGGTCAGTTTATATACGGGCCCGGCCCATGAAGGCCCCGCGCCCAAGGACAACCAGAACGCCAGTATAAAAACCCCTATACCCATAACATTCTCACTCTCAGAACGTTCGAGGCCCTCGGTACAACATGACGAACACCTCCTCTAAGTGTCCTAAAGGAGCGCTGGGCTCGATGACCACCTTCTTCAGCAGTCCTTGCTCCTCCCCTAACACACGGGACACCCTCCCCACCGGGACCCCCTTTGGAAACACCCCCCCCATACCTGAGGAGACCACCTCCTCCCCGCCACGTGCCGGGCTCCGGAGGGGGAGGTTGGCGTAGAGCATCTCTTCCCCCTGCCCCTCGGCGATGGCAAGGGTGCGACCCCCGTCCTGCACCACCACACTCACCCGGGAGCTACGGTCGGTCAGGAGAAGAACCAGGCAGCTCTCGGGATACACCTCGATGACCCTGCCGACCAATCCCTCGGCCGTCACCACCGGCATATCCTTATCTACCCCATCCCTGGAACCCACGTTCAACAGAACCGTGTGGCGCATACGGTCGGGGTTGTAAGCGACCACCTCGGCCGGCAAGAGAGGGCGGTGGGCCCGCCTCTTGAAGCCCAAGAGCCTCCTCAAGCGCTCGTTCTCCCTCTGGGCCTCCCGCAGCCTCTGTACATGGAGGGCGAGCTCAACGTTCTGCCTGCGGAGGAAGCGGTTCTCCCTGGAGATCGTGCCCAGGCGGATGAGCCTGGATAGCAGGACCTCCCCGACCTCGAAACATGCTGTGGTGATCCTTCGAGCCCAATATATCCGTCGAGGCTCCTCCAGGCTCATCATAGCTAAGGAGGCTGTCAGGGCCGCTGCTAACGCCGAATAGCTCCAAAACCGCTGAGCCGAGATCAAAACAGGACCTTACGGTATTCCTCTATGTTCTCCAAGATCTTGCCCGCCCCCCTGACCACGCAGGTGAGGGGGTCGTCGATTACGCTTACGGGAAGCCCTGTCTCCTCCCGCAGGCGCCTGTCCAGCCCTCTCAGCAGGGAACCCCCTCCGGTCATTATGATCCCCCTGTCCAAGATGTCCGAGGAGAGTTCGGGCGGTGTGCGTTCCAAGGCCATCCTGGTGGCGTTGACGATGGCCCCCACCGGCTCCTGAAGTGCCTCCCTGATCTCCTCCGAGCGCACCACCACGGTCTTAGGGATGTTGGC
>DTXA01000295.1 GCA_012962735.1 Candidatus Latescibacterota bacterium | reverse complement strand
TGGTGTCCTGGTATTCGTCCACGAGGATGTGCTGGAACCGCCTGCCGTACCGCTCCAGCACATCCGGAAATTCCCTTAGAAGCTTGAGCCAGTTGGCTAGAAGATCGTCGTAGTCCATGGCGTTGGCGGCCCGCTTGCGTTCCTGGTACCGGTTTTGGATGCGCTCCAGGGCCTCTGCCCACTCCGAGAGGTACGGATAGTACCTCTCCAACACCTCCGGTATGGGAATGCCCGTGTTGCAGGAGAAACTGAAGACGTTCCGCACAAGGGCGGGGGATGGAAAGCGGACCTCTCGGATGGGTATGCCCTCGTCCGTTATGCAGAGCCTCAGGAAGTCCTTCTGGTCCTCCTCGTCCAAGATGGTGTAGTTCTGGCGGTACCCCAGAAGGCTGGCGTGACAGCGCAGTATGCGGTTGCCTATGGCGTGGAAGGTCCCTCCCCACACCCTCCGGACAACAGCTCCCACCAGGGCCTCAGCCCGTGAGAGCATCTCCCGGGCCGCCTTGTTGGTGAAGGTGACCATCAGTATCCGGGATGGGTCCACGCCACGGGCTATGAGGTACGCCACCCGGTACGTGATCACCCGGGTCTTGCCGCTCCCGGCTCCTGCGATGACGAGCTTAGGCCCGGACTCGGCCGAGACCGCCGCCCACTGCTGGGGGTTGAGGTCTCGGCGCAGGCGCTCCACTTGGAGGGGAGTCGGCTTTAGAGTAAATATCGGCATAGGGCAATAGTGGGTTTACCCGAGCCGCATCCGCATAGGCTTGCGGGTGAAAGGGTTGAGTATGGAGATATATCTGGCCCTCACGCGCCCTCGAACCTCTTTGGCCTCTCCTTCCTCTTCGGCCACTCGGGGTACTTCAGAGGAAGGTCCCATCTGAACTCCCAGACTGGTCGCCCGCCCCAGTTCTCGATGACGAGTTTGATGTACTGCGTATCCTCCCGCACGATCGGAGGCCCCCCGTCCGAGCGGCGGTTAACGAAGAAAAGCCGGAAACGGATCGTGGTCTCCAAGCTGTCCACCTTGGGACGGTCGTACTCGTAGGGATACGGCCCGGCCAGACCCGAAGGCCTGTACCTGTTGCCTTTGTCGTCCTCCAAGAATATACGTTCGCCTATGTCTCTTACCGGGAAAGCCTTTCCTCCCCGGTTCTCTAAGAAAAACGAGAACACCAGCCTTCCGTAGAGGTCGTATCCCCACTCCTCTAAGTATCTCTCCCTGAGTCCCGGAAGTCTGGGATTGAGCATCTGATCTACCACTTTGTCCACGTATCGGTTCCGGAAGACCTCGTACTGGGCCCGCTGGAGGGGGTTTTCGGGGTCGAAGCCGGGGTCCAGTGCCTTGTATATCTGATAGAAACTCAAAAGCCCCCGATCGTGTGAGGGATAGGGGGAATCCGCGAACATCAAGACGAGATATCTCAGCTTTCCCCGCACCTGGTCCTTGTCCCACCCCTTTTTATCCGCCTCGGCGTACAGCCTTGCCAGCTCGAAGGCTGTGGTGCGAAAGACAACCTGGACGTATATTCCCTCGACCTCTCGGTTCCTCACCACGGCCCGGAGCACTTTGGAGTACATCCGCTGAGTTGGGGAGGGGCCCTCCTTCCCGCCGCACCCTAAGGCTAAGATGTAGGACAATATGCCGATCCAGCGCTTCATATATCTTGGGCCCCCAAAAAGCATCGGAGCAAGCGGGGAACTTCATACCCCGATCACTTGAAAAGTGGACCCGATGTCCGGCCGCTTCTCCACCTCTATGCGCACAGGGAAGGCGTTCCGGAGCTGCTCCAGATGGGTCACCACCAAGATCTTGTCGAAGTCCACAGAAATGGTGTTGATCGCTTCCACCAAAAGCTCCAACCCCTCGGCATCCTGCGTCCCGAACCCTTCATCTATCACCAGCATCCGCAGCCTCGTGCCAGCCCTCCTTGCGAGAAGCTTGGAGAGCGCTATCCTCAGGGCGAAGTCCACCCGGAACGCCTCCCCTCCGGAGAACATACCGTAATCCCTCGTGCCCAACTCGTCGCTGATACGGATGTCCAGCGTCTCTTTAACCTTGCCTCCCCTCTCTCTAAGGGGCTCTATACGCACGTACGCCCTGCCGTCCGTGAGCTTCTTAAGGGTCTCGTTCGCCTCCTCCTCCAGCTCCGGCAGCACCCCTTCTATGATCAGGGCCTGGATGCCGTCCCTGCCGAGGGCCACCTGGAGCTTCTCGTAGATCGTTCGCTCTTTCTGGGCCTTAGTCAACTTCTCCCGGAGGGCCTTCGCCTTCTCCTCTATCCGGAGGCACCTCTCATACTGAGCCCGGACCGCCCCTTCCCTGCCCAAAAGCTCATCCCGCCGGGCCTGAAGCTCCTCCAGCTCCTTCCCAAGCTTGGAGAGCCGCTCCTCGACCTTCCCGTATTCGGCCAGCTCTCCTTCGAGCCTGGCCGCCTCCTCCTCCAGCTCCTTAAGATGTTCCTCGGCCTGGTCTATGCTCTCCCGCAGTCCCTCCAACCCCCCTCGGACCTCCTCGATCCCCACCTCCGCCTGGAGGAGTCTCTCCCTCCGGGCTGGTGCTCCCCTGAGCCGGTCCAGCTCCTCTTGAACCTCCCGGTGTCGGGCCCCGTCGTACCCCACCTCCGATACCCGACGGAGCACGTCCTCCAACTCCCTCTGGGCCTCCTCCGCATATGTCCCCTCTGCAAGTCGCCTCTCCACATCCCGCAGTTCAGCCTCCACGCCTTCCAGCTCCTGCAGGGCCCCCTCCTTACCGGTCCGGGCAGCCTCGAGTCGCTCCCGCTCCACTTCGAACCGGGCCAGCTCTTCAGCCCTCCACAGGGCCCTCCGATATCCCTCCGGGTCGTATCCCACATCCCGCAGCCCGGCCTCGGCTTCGGCCAGTCCTCTTCTCTCCGCCTGGGCGAAGTCCTCAGCCTCGATATTTCTCCTGAGAGCCTCTGCGTCCTTCCTCAGCCGCTCCAGCTCCCCCCGGGCCCGTATCGCCTCCCCATAGGCGGCCTGGACCCTGGCCAATTCTCTCCTCTTATCCGGCAGCGCACGGACGGCCTCGTCTACCTCCTTGTACCTGGCCCGGAGCCGGCCCCTCTCCTCGTCCATCTCCCTTATCTCCCTTCTGCGCCTCCCCAGCTCCTCCTGGAGGTGCTTGAGTTCGGTGGCGTACTCGGTGAGGATATTCCGCCTGCGGGTCACATCCAGCTCCACCCGACAGAGGGGACACCGGGCTTCACGGCTGGTTTGCAACAAAGAGAGCTTTTCCTTGGCCTTCGTTATCTCCCCCTCCAACTCCTTCGTCTGCTTCCTCTCCGCCTCTATCCGCAGCTTCAGCTGAGTTCCCCGGTCTCTTATATTGTCCCGCTCTCTTTCCAGTTCCTCCAATTGCCGCACCTCCCCCTCGAGTCCCTTCACCTCCTCCCGGAGGGCCAGCTCCATCTCCGCCCGCTTTTCCAGCTCCCGTATTCGGCCCTCTAAGTTACCCAGCCGCACCGAAAGCTCCGCCCGGGCCTCTTCTATCCGGCGCAGTAGCTCCGTCCGTCTCCGGTCCAATTCCTCATGCCTGGCTCTGCGCTCCTCCCACTCCCTGGCCTCCCTCCGGGCCTCCTCAAGCCTCCGACATCCCTCCTCTATCTGGGCCTCCTTAAAGAGCACCGACTCCGCCTCCTGGACCCGGGCCTCCAACTCCTTCTTCCGGGCGGAAAGCCCCTCCCTTTTCCTCTCAAGCCCGTGTCGTTCGGCTTCCACCTCCTTCTCCAGCTCCCCCCTCCGGGTCTCCAGCCCCCTTACGGCCTGAAGCCGCTCGGTCCACACCCGCTCTTCCCGCCCGAGCTCCTCGTAACGGGCGAAGGCTTTTAGTATCTCCTCCCTGTGGGCCAGCACCTCTTCGTACTCCTTGGCCCTGCGCTCCTGGGCCGATATCCGCCCCGAAAGCTCCCGAATATGCCCCTTCAGCCTCCTGCGCTCCTCCTCTATCCCCCCCAGTCTCCTGCGTTTGGCTTCCAGTCCCTCCCTCATCCCCTCCAACCTCTCCCGCTCCTCCCTCATCCCCCCCATCCGCCTCCCCAGGACCTCCAGCTCTGCCGAGAGTCCTCCCAGCTCCCTTTCGTACTCCTCCTTGTGGGCCAGTTCCTCCTCCATCCCTTTCAACTGGGCCTCGAGTTGGGCCAGCTCCTTCTCACGCTCCTTTACGTGCTCCTTGGCGAGCGCCTCCAGTTCCTCGTACTTGGAAAGCCCCAATATCCTCGCCAGTACCTCCTTCCTCTCCCGGGGGGTCTTCCGGGTGAACTCGTCCGCCCTGCCCTGGAGGACGAAGGCGGAGTTGATGAAGGTGTCGTAGTCCATCCTAAGCCTGCGGACGATCTCCTCCTGGGTGCGCCTAACCTGGCTGGAGAGGGGTTTGTACCCCCCGGACTTCGGGTCGAAGAGCTGGAACTCCAGCGATGAGAGCCCCCCCCTCCCCGCACGCCTGTACGTGCGTATTACCCGGTAGAGGTTCCCCTCAAGTTCGAACTCAAAGGTCACCTGCATCTCGCTGGTCCCCACCCGGAGGACCTCGTCGTATGTGCCTCCCCTGGCCCTTCCCCAAAGGGCCCAGGTTATGGCGTCCAAAAGGGCGGACTTTCCATGGCCGTTGCGTCCCGAGAGGCAGGCCACCCGGAACCCAGTAAAGTCGAGCACCGGGACGTTTTCCCCGTAGCTCATAAAGTTGCGCAAATGCAGGCGCACGGGGACCATTGTCCATATACCTCCAAAATAGGCTTCAGTTTGAACAAGTGGATATCTCCGGCCTGAGTTGATCGCTTTAGGGGGCCCCAAAAAGTATCGGAGCGAAGCGGAGAACTTTTTGGGGCGATCATTCCTCCAGCTCCTGCTCCAACCGCAGGGCGTACTGTACCAGTTCCTCCTCCAAGGGCTTCAGCTCCGGGTTGCTCTCTACGTATCGCCTCAGCGCCTCCTTAAGGTCGAGCTCCCTGGAGATCTGCGCCCTGGGCCTCCTCTCAGGCCGCTCCACCTGGGGTACGATGCCCGCAACTTTCCAGACCCCCCGTTCCCGAAGGGCCCGTTGCACCCTCCCCAAGTCCACCAGCACCTTTCCCTCCCGCACCCGGTAGAGCACCCGCACCACCGCGCCTTCGAGGTCCCTTTCCCGCACGGCGTCAACTATGGCGTCCGTGGGCTCCGAATCCCCCACCTCGACCTCTACGGTGACGAAGGGCCTGGCCGGAACCTCCACGAAATCGTACTCCGCCCGCCAGGGTCCGAAGATGGTCTCCCCCTCCTCCCGCTCCAACCGTACCAGGCAGAACCCCTTCCGCTCCTCCTCTTCCCCGAAGTTGATCCGCTCTATGCTCCCAGGGTAGACCAGAGGGGGTCTTCCCCCCCGGTTTAGGTCCTGGTGCCGGTGCACGTGCCCTAAGGCCACGTAAGTGAAGGCTGAGTTGGCCAACACGCTGGGCAGCAGGGAGGGGTCCCTCCCAACCACAGCCCCACGCTCCGACCCCGAGAGCCCGGCCCCCCGCACCATCACGTGTGCGGCCAAAACCGATGGGATGTCTGGATCAAGTTGCCGGGCAAACCCTTCCAACAGCCGGGCGTATGCCTCCTCCATCTTCCCCACCAGCTCCTCCTCCAGGAGTTTCCGGTACTCCTCCCTGGTCAACATCCAGCTCCGGGAGGGCCAGGGCATCCCCACGATCTGCACCGGGCCCTTACAGGTCTCAACCCTCTCTAAGCGGGGTTTGGTGAACACGTAGGTGTGCTCTACCTCCAATGTCCCGAAGATGTCTAAGGATGACGCCCTCCCGAACGTCCCCGGGGTGTCGTGGTTGCCCGCTACCAACACCACTGGGACCCCTGCCCTGGAGAGTCTCCGGATCTGCCCTGCAAACTCCCTCTGGTAGGTCGGGCTTGGGGAGGAGGTGTGGTACGCATCCCCCGAGAACACGGCCAGGTCGACTTCCCCCTCTATCGCTCTGTCCACCAAGAACTCCAGACACCGAACGAAGTCCTCCACCCTGGTGTTCAAGCCTGTCTCGGGGTTCGGCCTTCCGTACGTCTCCACCCCTATGTGCACGTCCGCGAAATGCACCAGAGTTATCGCCACCTACCCCTCCGGGATGCAGGCTACTGCATCCACTTCTACCATGATGTCCAACGGCAGCCTCGCCTGAACCGTCGTCCTGGCCGGATAGTTGCCCTCCCGGAAGAATTCCCGGTATACTGCATTGGCCTGGCTGAAGTCGTCCATGTTTTTGAGGTATAGCGTCACCTTAAGCACGTGATCCAACGAGGACCCCACATCCTCTAAGATCAGCCGCACGTTCTCCAACGCCCGGCGCAGCTGCTCCTCCACTGTCTCCCCTACTACCTCCCCGGTGGCCGGATCTATAGGCCCCTGGCCGGAGACGAAGACCATGTTCCCGTACGCCACGGCCGCGGAATACGGCCCCTTGGCCTCGGGTCCCCTCGGGCTTGAAAGCACTTTACGTTCCATATTCACCTCTCCTCGAAGCCCAGTCCCCTTATCACGCCCTCCTGGATGTCGATCTCCTCCCGGTTGCGGATGCGCACTATCTGTCCGTCCCTGAGGTCCACCACCCGGTTGGAAGCTCCTAACATCTTGTGGTCGTGGGTATTGGTCACGATCGTGACACCCTGCTCCTCGTTCAACCGCCTCAACAGCTCTATGATCTCCTGGCCGGTCTTCAGGTCCAGGTTGCCCGTGGGCTCGTCCGCGAGGATTATGTCCGGGTCGTTGGCTATGGCCCTGGCTATGGCCACCCTCTGCTGCTGCCCCCCGGAAAGTTCAAAGGGCTTGTGGTGGACACGGTCCCCCAACCCAACCAGCTCAAGCTTCTGCTTGGCCTTTTCCTCGTACTCCTCCCGGCTGAGACCCGCGAATATCATAGGGAGCGCCACGTTGTCCAGGGCCGTCAGCACGGATAGGAGGTTGAAGGTCTGAAAGATGTACCCGATGCTGTGGCACCTGAGGTACGCTATCTGCCGTTGGTTGAGCTCCGCCAGGCGCATCCCGTTGATGAAAATTTCCCCCCTCGAGGGCCGGTCTAGGGCACCTATCATGTTAAAAAGCGTGGTCTTCCCCGACCCGGAGGGGCCCATGATAGATACATATTCCCCCCTCCGCACCTCTAAGTTCACCCCCCGCAATGCATCCACCGTGGTGTTCCCCAACCGGTAGGTCTTCCACACGTCCACCACCTGGATGATGTATGTGTCCTCCGGCATGTCCATCCCTCCTTGCTCAGCCTTTCAAGGTTCCTCAACTCAACCCTAATTTTTTCTTGAGGTTCCCTTGAGGACTTCGAAACCTGTACAGCTCTCCCCTTCTTATCTCAGTACACCCCCGAGCTCCCGTAACGCTCCTACATAGCTATGAAGTTCTCAGGGGGCACATCGGCTTGGACGTCGTGCACCGCCGTGAACACGAACCCTCCGCCCGGGGCCAGGGCCTCTACGTTGCGCCACACGTGCTCACGTACCTCCTCGGGCTTGCCTCTGGGCAGCACCTCCTAGATGTCGGCCCTACCGCCCCAGAAAACGAGAGCATCCCCGAAGTCCCTCTTGAGGCCCTCGGGCTCCATTCCGGCCGCCCGGATGTGGACCGGGTTGAGGATGCGTACTCCTATCTCTATGAGGTCCGGGATCGTCTCCCTTACGCTCCCGCAGGAGAGGTCTGTGCCCCGTAGTCGTCCCCGTTCATCACCACGTCCACGAGGTCCCTTAGCTCTCCCAACGCTGTCTTCCAGAACCTCACCTTCAGCTCTAAGACCTTATCTAAGATTGCATCGGCCATCATTCTGTCCAACATTCAGTTATGGCTCGTTTTGGGATAAAGCCCTCTGGTGTCCACCCGGAGGCATTCCAGAACGCATTCATTCGGAAGGGCCAGCTAGGGCACCCTATCGGGCTCCTTGTGGGACAGGGCTGTAAGCACCCTTTCCCTGGAATCCACAGTCCCTCCTACAGTACGTCATCCCGGGAGGTGTCAGCCCTCCCGACCAGGTGGACTTTATCCCCCAAGAGCTTTTGTAGAACATTGTCCTGGGGGTATGCGTGTCCCAGATGCTGGCGGAAGGCCTCGCCGTAGGCTGTGCCTATCTCCTTGCCTCGGTGAGCGCTCCATCGCTTCATGGACTCTATGTATTCGTCCACTCCGTGGTGCTTCAGAAGCCACTCCCTCTGTGAGGCATGGCACTTGAGCATCCTTTCCTTGATGTCTATAGCCTCGCTTATGTCCACTATGAAGTGCACGGGGACGGGGTTGCCCAAGAAGTCCTTTCCTTCTATAGGATCGGTATAGTACAGGTAAGGTATGGACTTCACAGGGGGAGCCGGGTCCTCGGCACCGGTGTCATAGTTCGAGGCGGGGGCGAAGAAACAGGCGTCCCTGACCAAGGCGCTGGTGTTCTCGTGGTCGCTCATGTAGTCCTGAGGGGAGGCGGTGATCACGATCTCGGGCTGGACCCTGCGCAGAAGCTCTGTAACACGCTGCCTGGTGGGATGGTCCACGAATATCCGGAAGTCTCCGAAGTCCAAGCAGGTATACATAGCTCCTATTATAGAGGCCGCCCTCCTCGCCTCCTCCTTCCTTATGGCGGATATCTCCTCGGGACGGAGCTCCACGCTTCCCAAGTCCCCGTTGGAGATGGTGGCTATGTGGACATCTTGGCCCTCCCGGGCTAAAAGCGCCAGGGTCCCGGCGCAGAGGAACTCCACATCATCAGGATGTGCGTGCACAGCCAATATGCGCATAGAGCCTCCTATGACGGTCTATCTCAAGAGAGGTTTGATCCTACCTACCCGGGACCAAAGGGGCGTCCATAAGGATCAGGCCTTCTAAACTCACGGCCTTCCTGTCCAGGCCGCTCACCACGCCGAGTCCCCGAGCTGTAAGGGAATCCGCCCACAGGGTCGCACTTGTATCACACTCCTTAAGATACGCCGACAGGGACACCGCAGGCGGCTCCTGGACCCAAAGCGCCACCGTTATCCCCCCGTCTTAACACCCTTCCGTACCCTCGCTCCGCCGTCCGGCCCTCCTCGACGGCCACCTTTCCGTTGACGAGGACGTACAAGACCCCCTCCGGGTACCTGTGGCCATCCCGGAAGGTAGCCAGGTCCCGGAACTCCTCGGGATGGAAAACCACGACGTCGGCGAAGTACCCCTTTTTCAGGAAACCCTTTCCCTTAAGCCCGAACTTCTCCGCTGCCATCCCCGACATCCTCCGCACCGCCTCTTGGGGGGTCCAGAACTTCTCCTCCCTCACGAACCACCTCCAAGCCTTGGGGAAGGTGCCGTAGTTGCGTGGATGGGAAACCCCCACGCCGAATCGCCGCAGGTGTCCGTCCGAGCCCACCATAACCGCCGGGTGGCGGGCGATCGCCTTTACCTCCTCCTCACTCATCGAGAAATATACGGCCGAGACCGACCCGGAGAGCACGAGCTCCTCCACCGCCCCAATCGGGTCCTTCCCCATCTCCTCTGCTGCCTGGATCAAGGTCTTACCCTCCAGCTCGGGACGGGCCTCGCAGAGGGTTATAAGTATCGCCTCGGGCCCTCCGGCCAGGTCCATCTTTTCTGCTATGCCCTTTCTCAGGACCCTCCCCTGTTCCGGGTCCTTCAGTCGCTCCTCCAGCTTGTCTTCGGCCAGCCCCCACTCCGGGACGAGCGACTGAAGCCCTGTGTAGCTGGCCGTATAGGGGTATTGGTCCGAGGTGAGCGGAAGCCCCTGGGTTCTGGCCCCGTCCAAAAGCTCCAGGACGGCCTCTGCCTTGCCCCATCCCCCCCTCCCCCAGGCCTTCAGGTGGGATATCTGGGCGGGGACCTCGGCCTCCCTGCAGACCCTTACCACCTCCTCTACGGACTCCAAAAGCCGGGCTCCCTCGTCCCTGATGTGGCTAGTGAAGACCCCGCTCCGGCGGGCCACCTCCTTGGCTAAAGCTATGACCTCTTCCAAGGGGGCGTAAGCTCCAGGGATGTACATAAAACCTGTGGACATCCCCAGAGCTCCCTCCTCCATAGCCCGCCGGACCAGCTCCCTCATCTGCTTCAGCTCCTCGGTTGTGGCTGGCCTGGCCGCTAGGCCCATCACTGCCTTGCGCACCGAGCCGTGTCCCACTAAAAGAGCGTAGTTTGTGAGGATCTCCATGTCGTCCACCTGCTCCAAGTGCTCCCCCACCGGCAGGGGGGACCCTCCGCAGTTGCCGGCCACGACCGTGGTAACCCCCTGGCGCAGGAAGTTGTCCGCATCGGGGATCTTGAGGACCCCTCCCTCCGCCTCGTCGTGGGCGTGGGTGTGTGGGTCCACAAAGCCCGGGGCTACGAACAACCCCTCGGCATCGATGACCCTACGGGCCCGGGCGTGAGGGAGGTTCCCGATATCGACTATCCTATCCCCCTCCACCGCCAGGTCCGCCCTGAAGGGCTCTCCACCGGTCCCATCTAAGATCATCCCACCCCTTATGAGCACGTCCACCATCTACCCCTCCTCGAAATCCCTCCGCACTTCATCCAAAAGCTCCCGATCTGTGAGCAAATCTAAGGCGCTTAGGGCCAGTACCTTGGCTCCTATCAACATCCTCCCTAGGGCAAGGGGGCTCCTCCCGGCCTCGTGGAACGCCTCGGAGTGACCGGGTAGGTCCTCGGGTCCTATGGAGATGTAAGGGTGGGCGGCCGGCACCGCCTGGCTTACGTTCCCCATATCGGTGGAGCCCATACCACCCCTTGAGGGGGGTTCGTGCACCTCTAGTCCGAAGGCCCTGAAGTACCTTTCCACGACCCGGGCCAGGGGGCGATTGATCTTTACAGCGGCGTAGGCAGGCTCGAGCCTCCGCACCTCCAGCCTTGCCCCTGTTGCCAAGGCCGCTCCCTCGGCGCAATTCTCTACCTTCCCCACCAGCTCCTCCAAGAACTCCTGCCTGATCGTGCGCACGCCTAAACGCATGGCCGCCCTTTCGGGGATGATGTTGGCGGCCTGTCCACCGTCGGTAATTATGCTGTGTATCCTCACGTCCTCCGGGAGCTGTTGGCGAAGGGCGTTGATGGAGTTGAAGGTCTGGAGGACGGCGTCCAATGCGTTGATCCCCTGTTCGGGGGCGGCCGCCGCATGTGCGGCCCTTCCATGGAACACGAACTCCAGCCCCTGCACCGCTAAGGAATCCCTGGCCGGAAGGGTACGGCCGGAGGGATGCATCATAAGGGCCACGTCGACTCCTTCGAACGCTCCCGCCTCCACCATCTTCACCTTCGCCCCACCGCCCTCCTCGGCCGGTGTGCCCAGGACCTGGACCTCCCCCTCCAGCTCCGGCAGGACCTCCTTCAGCCCCAAGGCGGCCCCAACAGCCATCCCCGCTATCAGGTGGTGGCCACAGGCGTGGCCCAGTCCCGGTAAAGCGTCGTACTCGGCCAGAAGGGCCACGACAGGCCCCCCGGCCCTTCCCTTGAGACGGGCCCTGAACGCCGTCTCCATCCCGCAGAAGCCCCGCTCCACCGAAAACCCCTCCCGTTCCAGCTCCTCACAGATCCACCCCACGGCCTTGTGCTCCTGCCAGGCCACCTCGGGATTGCGGTATATGCGCATGCTCAGGTCCTTCAGCCTCTCCCCGGCCCGATCTATGGCCTCCGACACCCTCTCCCTCATCGTTCCTCCATTCTCCTCAGCGCCCACTTTGCGGCCTCTTGGTCCCCGATGTCCTCCGAGGAGAGCATCTTTTTCAGGTAGGGGACCGCCCTTGGGTCCCCTATCTGACCCAGAGAACGGGCTGCCTTCTGCCGGATAGAGGCGAAGGAGTCTTTAAGCTGTCCTATAAGCAGTGGAACGGCGTCCCTGTCCCGCAGAATCCCAGCTATCTGTACGGCCACATATCGCACCTGCGGGGCGGGGTCCTTGATGCACTCCCGCACGATCCCGCGCACTTCTTCTTTGCGCTCCGCGTCCTTTAACTTGGGATAAAGCTCCGCCAGGGATACCAAAGCGCTCCTGCGCACCTTTCTGGACGGGTCGCTTATGGCCTCCTTCAGGGGGGGGAGGACCCCAGCCGTGTCCAGCCTCCCCAGGGCCCAGGCGGCCCGCTCCCTGACCAGGGAGGAGCTGTCCCCCAGGCTTCTCTCCAACGCCCCCAATGCCTCCTTCGCCCTCAGGTTCCCCAAGGCCTCGGCGGCCACGGCCCTCATATGGGGGTTGTCCGATGAGAGGAAGTCCTTTATAGGCCCCACAACCCTGGAGTCCCGCATCCGGCCTAGCACTTGTAGGGCAATATATTGGGCCCGGAGACTTCCAGTGCGCAATACCTCGAGCAGGGGAGGTACCACTTCATCCTTGTCCCGCAATATCAGCTCCTGTGTCGCCTCCTTCCGGACAGCTTCGTCCGGGCTCTCCAAATCTCGAACTATCTCCTCGATCGGCCGCTTCCCACAGGAGGCGGCCAACAGGAGAGCCAAGGCCCCCCTCCACAATGTACCCTTCATCTTAAACCTCCCAACGACAGAGGCCCTCCCGATGGGAGAGCCTCGAGTGCTCACTCTTCTAAGATCTCCGCCTCCTTTTGGGCCAACGCCTCTTCTACCTTCGTGATGTACTCGTCCGTTATGTCCTGCACCTCCTTTTGGGCCCTGCGTGACTCATCCTCAGAGAGCGTCCCTTCTTTCTGGGCCTTCCTGAGGCGTTCCACAGCCTCCCTTCTGATGTTGCGCACCGCGACCCGGGCATCTTCTGCAAGTCTCCTCACCACCCGCACCAGCTCCCTGCGCCGCTCCTCCGTTAGGGAGGGGATTGAGAGGCGGATGACGGTGCCATCGTTGGACGGGGTTATCCCCAAGTCCGAACCCAAGATGGCCTTCTCTATAGCCGGGAGCATCCCCCTGTCCCAGGGCTGAATGACAAGCAGGCGGGCCTCCGGGGCCGATACGCTTGCGATGTGCGAGATGGGGACCATCGTGCCGTAGTACTCCACCCGGATGGTGTCTAAAAGTGCTGGGCTGGCCCTACCGGTGCGGATCTGGGCGAATTCGTGGCGCAAGGCCTCCAGGCTCTTCTCCATCTTGTTCCTGGTCTCCTCCTTGAGTTGTTTGACCATCTTTCACCCCCTTTAGAGCTTCCACCATATTCATTTGCAAGATGGGAGGGATCTTGCCACTCCCCTATAAGCAAATCAGAGTACCCACGGCCTCCCCTAAGGCCGCTCGCCGGAAGTTGCCGGCGGTGTCGATGCGGAAGACCACTATGGGCAGGCCCTGTTCCATACAGAAGGATATAGCGGTCCAGTCCATCACCTCCAGGCCCCTCTGGAGCACCTCCCGGTAAGTCAGCCGGTCGAACCGCCGGGCGTCCGGATGCTGGACGGGGTCCTTGTCGTACACGCCGTCCGCCAGATAGGTGCCCTTGAACACGGCCTCCGCCCCTATCTCTGCGGCCCTCAGGGCTGCGGCCGTGTCAGTGGTGAAAAAAGGATTCCCTGTACCCCCGGCGAACACCACCACCTTCCCCTCCCGGAGGTATTGCACCGCCCTTCCCCGGTGGAACTGCTCCGCCATCCCACCGGTCGGAAGGGCCGACTGCACCACCGCCTCCATTCCCGTCCGTTCCAGGGCATCCTGTAAGGCTAAAGCGTTGAGGAGGGTGGCTAACATGCCCATATGGTCCGACGTAACCCTGTCCATACCCAACCTGCTGAGAGCGCTCCCCCTCAAGATGTTCCCTCCGCCCATCACCACACCTACCTCTACCCCCAGATCCCGTACAGAACAAAGCTCCCCTGCTATGTAGGAGAGGGCCTCGGGATCTATCCCATAGCCCTCGCCCCCGGCCAACGCCTGCCCGCTGAGCTTAAGCACCACCCTCCGGTACATCCTCACTCTCCCCCGAGCCTGTACCGCACGAATCTCTTTATGGTTATATTCTCGCCGAGCTTGGCGATGGCCTCGGCCACGACGTCCTTGACCGTGCGCTCCGGGTCCTTGATGAAGGGCTGCTCTAAAAGGCAGTTCTCCTGGTAAAACTTCTCCATCCTTCCTTCTACGATCCTATCGACCACCTGCTCCGGCTTGCCCTCCCTCCGGGCCTGGGCCCGGTATATCCCCTTCTCCTGCTCCACCACATCCTCAAGAAGGCCCTCTCGATCCACCGCAAGGGGGTTGGTCGCCGCGACCTGCATAGCGATGTCCCTTCCCAAGCGCCGGAACTCCTCCGTGCGGGCCACGAAGTCGGTCTCGCAGTTCAGCTCCACCAGCACCCCGAGCTTATCCCCGGGGTGGACGTACGCCACGATGAGTCCCTCCTTGGTGGCCCGGTCGGCCTTCCTGGCTGCTATCTGCATCCCCTGCTCCCGGAGATACTGCACCGCCCCCTCCATATCCCCATCGGCAGCCTCTAAGGCCTTCTTGCAGTCGAGAATTCCTGCCCCGGTCCGCTCCCGAAGGACCTTTATCATTCACAACCACTTGATCAGGCAATAAAAATAACTCAACAATATAAAAATGTTTTTCTTGAAACATCGACTCTCACCATTGACAATGTGATCAAAATGATTAAAGTAGTGAGTTCTCATAAAATAATATTTGGAAGTGATGCACCAATTGGATTTAAGAAAACCTTTCAGCCCCAAGAATATTCGCAAACCATTAAAAAATTTATGAATCAGCTAGCCAAGCAAGATTGTGAAAATATATTTTTTAATAATGCAAATAAAATTTTAGATTTTAAATTAAAATGAATCTGTTTCAATGATTAGCAAAAAAATTCTAAAAATACTCCTTTACATTTCTACAAGGGCGGTTTTATATAAATTTAAACCAAAAGTTATAAACATAACTGGCAGCGTGGGCAAAACTTCAACCAAAGAATTTACTGCCGAGCTACTCGCTTCTAAATTTAAAATTTTAAAAACTAAATATACTCAAAACACTGAATTTAGCGTACCGACCAATATTTTACAAATTCC
>DTXA01000294.1 GCA_012962735.1 Candidatus Latescibacterota bacterium | reverse complement strand
CTTACGGTCTTCGATGTGGTACTTATGGGGAGACGGCCCTACATAAGCTGGACAGCCGGCGAGGGGGACTTAGAGACGGTGTCCCGTGTGCTGAAGTGGATGGGAATAGAAAAGTTGGCTTGGAGGCACTTCGACGAGCTTTCGGGAGGGGAGAGGCAGAAGGTGCTCATAGCAAGAGCGTTGGCCCAGGAACCCCAAGTTCTGCTCCTCGATGAACCCACGAGCAATTTGGACCTCAGGCACCAGTTCGAGGTCTTAGAGCTTATAAAGGGCCTGGCGAGACGAGAAGGCCTTTCGGCTATAATGGCTATACACGATCTGAACTTAGCTTTTCGGTATTCGGATAAGATCGTGATGTTGCACAAAGGTAAAGTATTCGCGGCAGGAAAACCGAGCTCGGTCCTGACCCGGGAGAACATAAGGACGGTCTACGGCGTGGATGTGAAGATAGAAGAGGACCGCATCGTGCCCATAGGGCCCATCGATCCTCCGGATATAAACATCTCAGGTACTCAAAGTAAACCAATTCTAAACCGAGGAGGTGATCTATGAGGACGGTCCTGACAGCAGCGTTACTGCTTTTGCCCTGTTGGGCATACGCCCAGACGTATACGATGGGTTTCACCACCGAGGTTCCCGGCTCAAACGCCGATGCCCTGGGCCAGGCCGGCAACGTCTTCGGGGTAGCCGAATTTGCCTGGGAAGTTCCCCTCGGGGAGGAACTGGTCGTCACCCTTGGCAAGCTGGACCCTACGGCCTTCTTCGATGCCGACGAGCTGGCCAACGACGAGTGCACGCAGTTTTTAGCCGATATGTTCGTCAACACCCCGGCCCTCCCCTGGCCGGACTACACTTAAGATATCCTTCCTTCAGCACGGCGAGGAGGGGTCCTCAGTTTCGGTGGGACTTTTCAAGGCCGACGCCACCTGGGAGGATATCGCCGAGGGGATCTTCGCGGTAGGCGAAGTAGACCTCAAGCTCCTGGGCGGAAATTACAGGGGTTACCTATGGCGGGAGCCGGGGAACTGGGGTGCGGGGGTGAGCACGGGGTGAAGGCGGCCTGGAGCACAGGTGAGCTTGGGGGAGGAGAACGCAATCGGTTTGGCGGCGGGCCAAAACATCAGGGAAGACCGAAACGAGACCCGAATGGAGGCGTACTTACGGTGGACCCTGGGCCAGGTTGCCCTATCCCCGGACATCCAGTTCGTCCTGAATCCGGAGGGACAGGACCGGAAGGTGGCCGTCTTCGGGTTAAGGATGCAGATAGCCTACCCGTAACGAATAAGGGGGATGCTTTTCGGAGCCTCGGTGGGGCTGTTGGTCCTGTGGGGTACAGCCCTCGCCCATTTCCATACCTTCATCCCGCTTTGCCCATTCCTCCTACGGGATGTTCAGGAGTTGCTCCTCACTCTATTCATCCTTCAACAGCATCTTCATCTGCAGGGCGTTCTGGGCAGCCTGGCCACGATGGCAGTTGTTGAAGAAGACCCAGCACTCCCGCATCTCCTCCCTCCTGCGGCGGACCCGTTCTGCCCACTCCTTGAGCTCTTCCTCGCTGTACAGGTAATCGTACCGCTCCGCCCCGCCCCCCCACCAGGTCCTGGCGTTTCGGCCGTGGAGGCGGATGTATCCGATATCAGAGGTAAGGTGAAATTCGGATGGGAGCAGGCCCCTAAGCCTCGGCTCGTCCACGGAAACGAAGCCTATACCTTCCCGCTCCAAGAGGTCCAGGACCTCCGGCTTCAGCCAGCTTATGTGCCTAAATTCCACGAAAAGGGGGACATCCTCTGCCCATTCCCTGCTCCTTCGGAGGTAATCCCTGTTTTCAGGGGTATCTCGGAAGCGCCAAGGAAACTGGGCCAAAAGCCCTAAAAGCACCCCGGCCTCTACGAGAGG
>DTXA01000293.1 GCA_012962735.1 Candidatus Latescibacterota bacterium | reverse complement strand
GAGCCAGTCCGCGTTGGCGACCATATCCTCCTCGGTTATCCCTTTGCCGTAGCAGTACCATGAACACCACCCGGAGGGAGGAAGCGGATGGTGGACCCTGTGGTAGGGCTTATAGTGGGGCATGCTCATGCCCTCGGAGATGAAGTGCTCGGCGACTTCTGCGGCCAATAGGTCGGGGGTGGTCCCGAACCTCGTGGAGAGCACGGCCTCCACAAGGAAGGAAGGGCCGTCCGGCAGGGCTTTAAGGCTCACCTCCCCCCAAGAGCTGAGCTTCAGGAGCCTGTCGTCCCACTTGTCAAATATCGAATCGCACAGGAGACTGTCAGCAGGTCCGAGGGCAGCCTGTACCACGTCCCCGAACCTTCCTGGCTCGGTACGGCAGAGGTAGGGTTCCCTGCCCCAACGGACGACTCCGGATAGTTCGAACTTGAAAGGCTCCTTAGGATAGAGCCTCAGGGCCAGCCTCCTCGGCCCGCAGGATACCTCCAAGAGCACGTCTTCTGGGCCGGTGCCCTCGGGAACGAGCCTTAAGATGTGGACCTTCAGTCCCCCTCCCGGAGATGGGACCGGATAAGGTCTTCCGTAAGGCTCCAAGCTGAACTTCAGACCCTCGCCCGAGATTTCGAGCCCTTCAAGCGCCAACCTTCCATCGTGCAGGGCATCTATATGGCCCTCCCTCAACCTGATCTCCCATCTCATCTATGCCTCCTCAGAGCGGATATATATCCATAGAAATGTCCAACGCTTCGGCTGAGTGGGTGAGGGCTCCCACGGATATGTAGTCCACCCCTGCCTCGGCGTAAGCTCGGACGTTTTTGAGGCTTATACCACCGGATGCCTCTACCTCGACTTCTCCACAGGAGCTGACGAGCCGAACCGCCTCTTTCGCTTCCTCCGAGGACATATTGTCCAGAAGTACCCTTTCGACGTCCGAGGTCAGGGCCTCCTCCAATTCCTTCAGAGTCCGGACCTCCACCTCTACCTTGAGCCTCTCAGCTCTCATGTTCTCCCGCACCATCCTTACTGCCTCTGCGATCCCTCCTGCTAAGGCGATGTGGTTGTCCTTGATCAACACCATGTCGTACAGGCCCATCCTGTGGTTCTCCCCTCCGCCACAGCGCACCGCGTACTTTTCCAAAAGCCTCCATCCGGGAGTGGTCTTACGGGTGTCCAAGATCTTGGCCCTTGTCCCCCGCACGGCCTCCACGTAACGGGCCGTGAGCGTGGCTATTCCCGAAAGCCTCTGGAGGAAGTTCAGGGCTGTCCTTTCCGCTGTCAGCATCCCCCGGGCAGGCCCTTCTACCTCGGCGATGGCATCGCCGGGCCGGACTCGGTCCCCGTCCCGGAGTTCGGGGCGAAAGGCGATCTGGGGGTCAACCTCGCTGAAGGCCAGCTCTGCGGCCTTCAGCCCGCAGACCACCCCTTCCTCCTCGGCCGAAATGCGGCCCTGGGCCCGGACCTCCGGAGGCACGGTCCATAGGGTCGTCCAGTCCCCGGGTCCCACATCCTCCCTTAAAGCTGCCCTGACCAGCTCTAAGGCCTCCTCTATGGGGAAATCCGGACCACATCCTTTCCTGGTCATATCCCCCCCTGGGGTCCGATGGCCCACTCCGTCCCGACAGATGTGAAATCGTACAGTTCATCTTCGTCGAAGCCGTTGAAGACATACTTGTACCTTCCCCTCCACAATAAGGTTGATCAACGGCATACAATTTATTACAGCTGGCTGACTTTGTCAAGTTCCCAGTAGGGGTTGTTTGCTTGACAAACGGGATTTTTCCCTTATCTTTGTAGATACACATAGTGCGAGCTTGGGGAAAGGCCTGAAGGTAGGGCGTCGCCTATCTACGGGCTTATCCATTCGGAAAGGAGGAGCGATGGAGTACCGGCAGCTCGGCCGCACCGGCGTGCGGGTGTCCAAGGTGTGTTTAGGTGCGATGAACTTCGGATGGCGGACCGACGAGAAGACCTCCATCCGGATCGTCCACAAGGCCTTAGACGCTGGGATTAATTTCGTAGACACCGCTGACGTATACGGTCGGGGCACGTCCGAGGAGATCGTGGGTAAGGCCTTAGCCGAAGGTGGCCGGAGGGACCAGGTCGTCTTAGCCACCAAGGCAGTGGCGCGTATGGGTGAGGGGCCCAACGACTGGGGGGCCAGTCGATACCACTTGGTGAGGGCCTGCGAGGCCAGCCTGCGTCGCCTGCGGACGGACAGAATAGACCTGTATTACCTACATATAGTAGATCTAACCACGCCTATGCACGAGATCTTCGAGACCCTGGACATCCTCGTCCGCCAGGGCAAGGTCCTCTACGTGGGGACGTCGAAGTGGCCCGTGCCGCTGATAATGGAGGCCCTGGCCCTCAGCGAGCGCCGCGGCTTTCCACGCATCGCGGCGGAACAGCCACCTTACAACATCTTAGACCGGGGTATAGAGAACGAGCTTATCTGGGTCGGAATGCGCTACGGCATAGCGATCGTGCCCTGGGGGCCGCTCGCCGGGGGCATCCTCTCCGGAAAATACAAAAAGGGCCAAAAACCTCCGGAAGGCAGCCGGTACGAGAAGGCCGGACCTGAGGACAGGAGACTCACACTGGAGGCCTTAGATGCAGTGGAGAAGTTGAAGACCATAGCCGAGGCCAAGGGGATAACCCTTCCCGAGCTCGCCCACGCCTGGCTCCTCCACAGGCCTGGGATCACCTCCCCCATAATCGGCCCGAGGACCCCGGAACACCTGAGCTCCGCTCTGAAGGCGTGTGAGGTCGAGCTTACCCAGGAGGAGATGGCCCAGATAGACCAAATCGTGCCGCCCGGAGGAGCTGTGAGCGACTTCTACGATATCCATATCTACGCCCGGATGCGCAGGGCAGCCCAGGTAGGAGGTCCAGCGGCCTACTGAGGACCACCTTCTCGACGTCGCTCCCTCTATCGCCCGTGATTACTTCTACGTCCTTATCTGTCCGTTCCCGTATACCACCCACTTATAGGTGGTCAGTTCTTCCAGGCCCATAGGCCCCCTTGCGTGGAGCTTGTCTGTGGAGATTCCTATCTCGGCTCCCAGGCCGTACTCCCCGCCGTCAGAAAAGCGAGTAGATGCGTTGACCATAACCGAGGAGGAGTCCACCTCCCGTACGAACTTCCCGGCGGCCTCGTAGCTCTCGGTGACTATGGCGTCCGTGTGGGCGGAGCCGTAGGTGTTGATGTGGTCTATCGCCTGGTCCATATCCTCCACCACCCTGACCGAAAGTATAAGGTCCAGGTACTCTGTGCGCCAATCCTCCTCGGTCGCCTCCTTCGCCCAGGGGAGGACCTCCCGGGTCCGGGGGCATCCCCGTATCTCGACTCCGGCCTCCCCGAGGCGTTCCCCTATCTTGGGCAGGAAATCCCCGGCCACGGCCTGATGCACCAATAGCGTCTCCATGGCGTTGCACACACCCGGCCGTTGGACCTTGGCGTTGAAGGCTATGGTCTCCGCCATCTCCAGGTCCGCATCCTCGTGCACGTATACGTGGCAGATGCCCTCGTAGTGCTTGATCACCGGTATCAGGGATTCCTCTACCACAGTGCGGATGAGCCCCTTACCCCCCCTGGGTATGATGAGGTCTATGAGACCCTCACACTTGAGCATCTCGGTAACGACCCGGCGGTCCGTCGTCTCCACCATCTGCAGGGCGTCCTCGGGCAGGCCGGCCTCCCTGATCGCCTCCCTGAAGAGCGAGGCTAAGGCGATGTTCGAATTTATCGCCTCGGACCCTCCTCGCAGCACCACGGCGTTTCCAGACTTAAGGCAAAGCGAGGCTGCGTCCACCGTGACATTGGGCCGGGACTCGTAGATGATCCCGATGACCCCTAAGGGCACCCGCATCTTTCCGACCAAGAGCCCGTTCGGACGGCGCGCCATCCTCTCCACCATACCAACCGGGTCCGGAAGGGCTGCCACTTCTCTGAGCCCCTGGACCATAGCCCAAATTCGCTTTTCGGTCAGCTCCAGCCTGTCTAACATAGCGGACGAAAGCCCCTTCTCCCGTCCGGCCTCGAGGTCCTTCCTGTTGGCCTCCCTAAGCTCCCCCATCCTCCACTCCAACTTATCGGCCATGCGCAGCAGGGCATCGTTTTTGAGCTTGGTGGAGGCGAAGGCCATCTTCCGGGAGGCCTCCTTGGCAGCCCGGGACTTTTGTCGCACGTATTCCCCTATGTCCATACTCCCCCCCGTGTAAAAACCCAAGCTTTTAGATCTGGGCGAAGAACTTTTTGGGGCTATATATAGTTCTTCAGGACTATTTCGTACTTAAAGCCTCGGATTCCTCCTCGAGGAGCTCCTCCAAACTCGGGGAGAGGTCCTCTACTATGGTGCTGTCCACAAGGCACACCTCCTCCCCCAGCACGTAAACCTTATCGTCCTTGTGCCCCCCTATGGAAAGCTTCGCCAACAGCTCCTCCCCATGCCACAGCTTGGCTACGATGCGGGGGGAGTCCAACCCGTAGGGCTTCAGGTCTTCAGGTTTCCCGAGGAATTCCTTCGCCTGTAAGAATTTTATGTCCGAGAGGATCCTGTTGGCCCGCCAGATCTTCATCTTGCCTTCCTTAGGTCTTTTCAGGTACCAATCTCCCGAGGCTGTGTCCTTCTCGCAGGCCACTACGCTGTCTCCATAGGCCAGCTCTATACGGTCTACTTGGTCTCTGTCGAACCTTACTACATGTTTGTCCCTCAGGTTCATTAGGTCCTTTTTGAGGTAGGACACGAACGAGGAGTCCACCATAAACACCGGATCACGGGACACATCCTTCGCATAGTACCGCCTCCCCTCCCGCTTCCCTACCTTCAGGGTCTTCTGGGCCCTTTCTTCCCCCAGCCACACCGTGACCTCCACTGAGGGTCGGTCCAGCCCGTACGTCCTCAGGTCTTCTTCTGTGGTATGCTCGACCACGAACTTCCTGGCCCGCTCGGTCCGCAGCCGGCTGAGGAGGGACCGAACGGTGCTGTTGTCAGCCCTTAGCTTCACCGGCTCCTCGAGCTCCCACTCCTCCCCACCTCCGACCAACACGAACCGCTTCCCGTCGTACTTCAGGGCCAACTTCCTGGCCTCCTCCCGTTCGAAAGGAAGGACCCGCCGCTCCCTGAGGTCGAACAGTCCCTGGTTCAGCCTGGTGCGGACGTACCGCTTGGAGAGGAACACTTGTGGTCTCCCAGCCCACCTGGCGAACACGTACGATCCGGTCGGGCTGAAGTCACCTATACACAGGGTGTCCGTGGTTGTGTCCTTCAATACAATAGCCACCCTCACCTTAGGGTGTTCAAGCCCGAACTTGCCCAGGTCCAGGACGCTGTCGGCCACCACCCGTTCGTTGGTGGCGTCCCTCATAGTATCCAAAAGGCGACCTACCGCGTCCTGATCCGCGTCGGTCTTTATAGGTTCGGCGATGTGCCACAGGCCGTCCTTGCCTCGCTCCACGACGATATGCGTGGTATCGTCCCGGACCAGGGCGATCTTTCGGACTTCGTCTTCTTCGAAGAGGAACAACTTCTTGGCCTTCTCCCGGGCCTCCTCCCGCTTTTTCTCCCCTTCGATCTCGTAGAAGTAGAGAAACGCCCCCAACCCCAGCGCGACAAGTGCAGCGATCAAGGTGCTCCGGAACCGCATCTTCACCTCCTGCGGATGTACACCCAAACCCCAGCGATCAAAACCGCCAAGGGCAACAGCACCACCGAAATCCAAAAGAGAGTCCTCGCCTGACTGCGGGTCAGATGGATCGGGTTGAAGCCCAGCTGTTTGGGCCGGATGGAGATGAGCTCCTCCTCTTCCGCGAGCCAGTTCACGGTGTTCACGAACAGGTCGCCGTTCCCCTGAAATGGGAAGTACCGGTTCCTGGCGAAGTCCGAGTCCCCGAAGACCGCCACCCGGGCTTTCTTTTCTCCGGTCGTATCGTCCTCGGCCTCGATGGTGACCGCTACGGCCAATGAAATAGGCCCGGACCGCTCCCCGGGGTCCTTCCGGACCTTCCCCTCCCCCTTGAGCACCGAAAGGTCGGTCTCCGCCCAACTGTGGGAGGAAGTCTTAACTAATTCGGTCCCCTCCACCCCTTCCCTCCCCTCCCGTTCGAACCGCACCGACTGGGCCAAGGGATAAAACGTCATAATCCCCTTCAGCTTCTCGGTTATCGGGTGCTTGCCGTACTGGGCGGCTATGGGCACCCCAGGCCCCCCG
>DTXA01000292.1 GCA_012962735.1 Candidatus Latescibacterota bacterium | reverse complement strand
CGGGACCAACGGGGAGATGGAGCCCATCGCGGAGGATGGGAAAGGCTTCCTGAAGATAACGGGTCCAAGAGGAGGGGCGAGGAGGATCGACTTAGGCAAGGCCGACTGGATCACGGGCTTCGTTGGCGAGATCAGGAACATGTGCAATTGCATACTGAGCAGGGCCAAACCTATCTGCGATGAGAGGGTCGGCGCCGAGTCAACGGCGATCGTCAGCGCGGCCTACCTATCCCAGAGGAGGGATGAGGGGCGTGGCGCTCGACGACTTCAAGGAGTACGCCCTCAAGGTACGCGAAAGGGAGGGGGGACGAGCACCTGAGGCCCCGTTAAAGGAGCTGTTAAAGGGAATCCGAGGGTGAGATAGGCCTATTTGCGCCTCGGCAGGGCTTCACCGCCGTCAGCGCGCCTTTATGACACCCCCTCTGTAACATGCCCGTCGCTTCTTAACGCGATGGCGCATCCCTGTGAAGCCCAGCGGATGTGTGCGTTGATGGCCGGGATGGTAGTATTTAAAGATGGGGCCCAGAAGAAGAAACGAACATGGCGTGCGGGAGTTTGGGCTACGTCACGATCGGGGACTTCGAGAGGTTGGACATAAGGGTTGGAAGGGTCGTGAGCGTGGAAAGGGTACCGAGGGCCAAGAGTCTCTACCGTATTAAGGTCGATATAGGCGGCGGTGTTATAAGGCAGACGATCGCCGGTCTGGTAGGCCACTACGCGCAGGAGGAGCTCCAAGGGAAGAAGGTCGTCTTTCTCGCGAACCTAAAGCCGAAGAGGTTCATGGGGCAGGTCTCCGAGGGAATGCTCTTGGCCGCCGAGGCCGAGGGCAAGGTCGCCCTTCTGACCATCGACAGAGACGTCCCCGAAGGCTCGAGGGTGAGGTAGGCACCCTGCTATCGAAATAACCTTACCGCCTCTGCAAGCGTCTCTTCCGCCTCCTCCTCGGAAGCCACCCCCACCGCCACGGCATGGACGCACCCCGCATCGGCGACGTACGTCAACGCCCCCTCCGGGTCCAAGGTGCCGGCCGCTAGGGTCTTCTTCGCTATCACCGGCTTACCGAGGCTTCTTATGGCCCTGATCACCTCTTCCGGCCTCCCGTCCATGAAGTATCCCATCATGTTGAACGGCAGCATCAGGACGTCAACGTCAAGGTTACCTCTCGACAGCCAGTCTAAGGTCGATAGGGGGCGATGGGTCGCCAGCCCTGCCATCGCCCCGGCCTCCCTTATCAGGTCGAGCAACGAGCCTATCCGCCCCTCGTCCCTGGAGTCGGTCACCTCGCCGTGGAGGAGGAGCGCCCGAACGTCAAGGTCACGAAGCGCCTCCATATCCCTCTCTCGCGCTATGGTGCCTATAACGGCGAACCTGGCCCCTAACCTATCCTCCGCCAGCTTGACGGCGTCGACTACGAATCGGTAGGGAAGGAGCTGGATCCCTCTGACCCCCACATCGTAGGCCCTACAGATGACCCCCGCGATAACCTTCGGTCGTCCGTAGAAGCGCCTGTAGTAGAGCATCGCCCTGTGGCCGAACTGCCCTGCGGCGATAAAGGGCGACGTGCCCAACAGGACACGGGGTATCCCTGACCCTAAGTCAGTCATGACGGTCGTCTAGTATGTGAAATGGCTTACTAAACTGCTTTAGCTCACAGTGAAGGTTTTGGCGCAGGGGACGAAGCCGATTGACCGGAGTTAAGGGCTCATGCCTTCTGTTAATAGCTGACCCTGCCCCTGCCCACCATGGGGATCCTCTGCCCGCAGGCCGGGCACGTCTTCCCCTCGGTGATGTTCCACCTAACAACGCTAAACACCCACCGTTGGACTAGGAGCTCGCCGCAGTTGGGGCAGTAGGTGTTCTCATAGCGGTGGCCTGGGACGTTCCCGACGTAGACGTACCTCAGGCCCTCGTCGATGGCGATAAGGCGTGCCCTCTCCAGCGTCTCGATGGGGGTCGGTGGGACGCGCGTG
>DTXA01000291.1 GCA_012962735.1 Candidatus Latescibacterota bacterium | reverse complement strand
GCATGTATATAATCCTCAGAAAACATTGTATGTCATTCAAGGACATAGGTCTTTCCCGGAAGATAGGGTTCAAAAGGGCATCATGGGGAGTAATAGCTGGCATACTGCTTGGTGGAGTATTTTTAAAGATTTCTCATCCTGCCAGCAAGTTCTATATAGCGCCTTCTATAGGGACTCAAATGGCGATCATCTTATGTATCCTTTTGACGATATTCGTCTTCATGCCCATCCTTCTGTACGTCAACTGGAAGCTGGCATTGCTCAGTCTGGCAGTGCTCCTCCCTCATATTCGCCCACACAAACCGATATGTCCGGAAGACGACCCAGGTCCTCGCCTGGAAGAGGGCGGACATCTCCGCCAAGAACTACGAATCTTTCTCAGGCATAAGGACCGTCCAGTCTATGGCCATCGAAGGGCATATCTTCGAGAAAAAAGAAATCGATCCTGGACGAGCGGAGGCTGAACTTGAAGCTCGGGCTGTTTCAAGGGGTCAGCAATTACGTCGTAGATGTGCTGAAGGCTGTAAGGGTATTTCTGTATAGGTTCAGGTTTGTTTGAAATTTCCTGCGGTCGGTCTTGCTAGCCTTTTCAACACTGGAGGCCGCCCGGCTGTTCTCCGATGGGCTTGGATACGCCAGGACGGACTTGAAGCTGAAAGGGGAACTTTTCCTCTCGGGGTTAGCAGGGGTGGAGGACGTGCTCAGGGCCCAGCAGAACTTGATCTCGGCGGAATTGGCCTTGAAGGACGTGCTGATCCAGGCCAAGCTCGCATCCTTGCAGATCTATTACTTCACGGGCGATGGACGGTACAGGCAGTGGTAAGTTCGACTTCACCTCTTTCACGGGCAAGGGTGTAAAGGTTGCGATAGTCGATAGCGGGATAGACCCGTCCCATCCGGATGTCGGGGAGGTCGCAGGAGGGCTCAGGGTCCGAACGGACGAGGGGGGGAAACTTCTGTTCGACGAAAACTGGATCGACGAGGTGGGCCACGGCACAGCCTGCGCGGGTATCGTCCGGAAAAAGGCCCCAGACGTCCTGCTGTACAGCGTTCGGATCTTCGAGGACGCATCGCTCTCTGCGAAGGGGGAGGTGCTGGTGGAGGCCATCCGGTGGTGCCTGGAAAACGGGATGAAAGTGATCAACCTGAGCCTGGGCACGACCCGGAGGGAGCTCGTACCCTCCCTAGAAGCTCGGCTGGATAAAGAGGGCGGCGATCTCTCCCTTTAACAAGGAGATGCACTCCCTGGTCAGGTTTCGGGACCTTCTGGCCTTCGAAATCATAGGGGTCGGTGCCCCGATAGGTAAGGGGCTCGTCGGCAGGGACGCAGGGGAGGCCATCGGGATCGGACCATTTGGCCTTAAGATAACCCACATGTTCGAGCGAATCCTCGAGGATGCGGATACCCTGATCCTGGGCTACATGGACCGGCTGAGCAACATCTCGGGGCGGGACCTGTTTAAGGAACTTTTGGAGATGGCCATAGGTTCGGGAAAACACGTATACAGCCTGGCTCCAGTCAGCCGCTCGCTGTATCTGGAGATCTTCGAGGAGGCGGATAGGAAGGGGCTGAGGATAGCCTTTCCGTTCGTGTCCGAGGAGGAGCTGAGGGAGACCCCGCGGCTGTCCGCACCTATCGCCCTGAGAAAGCAGCTCTTGGCCGCAGGGTACAAGGTCGCTCAAATCGGGAGCGAACACCAGTCCGACTCTGATATGCGAAGTCAAGAGGCCCGACGTCGTGGGAGCGCAGTCCGGGATCATCCCCTACGACTTCTCCGCGCCCCCGTTGACGAACTACACCCTCCCCTCGCTGGCCTTCCTTTTCGGCACCAGGCCCGACGCCTACATTTTGGTGGTCAACAGCATAGATCCAGAAGATTACATCCGGGACACCGTAGCGGCCTTAGAGGCCTTAGGCAAGGGGAGTGATGGAAGTAGAAAGGAAAATAAAAGAGCTTTTGGTCAGGGTATTGCACCTCAATGTAGCCCCCTCCGAGCTCGGGGACCACGAGCCCCTGTTCGATGGGCTGGGGCTGGACTCTCTGGCCACCTTAGAGCTAATTGCGGGCATAGAGGAGGAGTTCGGAATAAGGGTCGAGGACGAGGAGTTGACGGTAGAGCTTTTCGAAAGCGTGGCCTCGCTTTCCAAATTCGTCCGGAACAAGTTGGGCATCGGAGTAGGCGACATGAAGAAGGGAGTAAAGGCGACCGGGGAGAAAGTCAAAAGGCCGGATTCGGACCTTCCCGAGGTCTTCCGAACCGTCCGGCCGGAACATCAGAGGGCTTTGGACTTCCTGGCCTTATGGACACCCCCGGAGGACTTCAAAAGCCTAGACGCGGAGGTCCTGATCGAACATGTTGAATACAGCTACATCGCGAGAGGGACCGTGCCGTGGGGGGGCAGGATAGGGGAGGAGCTGTTCTTCGGGTACGTCCTCCCCTATCGGACCTGGGCTGAGCCCATAGGACGCTGGCGCAAGCTCCTCTACTCCGAGCTTTACCCGCTGGTGGGCCGGTTGGCAGACCCGGTTGAGGCCGCTATGGAGGTGAACAGGTGGGCGGCAGGGAAGGCACATTTCAAGGACATACCCGTAACCTACAAGAGCCCCCTGCGCACCATTGCGGACGGGTGCGGCGACCGCATCGACCTTTCGATATTCCTCGTGGCCGCCTGCCGTTCCGTGGGAATCCCAGCCAGAGGGGTCTTCAGCCCCTGGATGCCCCTGGGCCACGACGGGACGCACATGTGGACTGAGGTCTGGGAAGGAAAATGGTATTACCTCGGAAGCTGCGAGCCCGAAAGGGCCCCGGACAGGGCATGGTTCTCGATGCACATCAAGCGGGCGGCCAAGGTATATGCCCTCTCATTTCGGGGGACTGGAAGCATGCTGGGGTTGAGGTACTGTCCGGACGTCTGGGTGGAAGATGTAACGGACCGTTACACCACTGTGGGAACACTGCGGGTGAAGGTCACAGCGGATGGCATACCGATCCCCGAATGTAGTATCTACGTGCTGGTCCCCAGTTCCAAGAACGAGCTCGTGCTCGTCGCCTCCTTGGAGACGGATGTTGATGGCTTGGTTGAAATGAAGCTCGGCTCCCAGGTCGAGGTCTACTTCATCTGTGCAGGGGACCTTCGGAAGAACTGCGGCCAGTTCGTGCATATAGACACTGGCAGGACGAAGGAGGTCCACTTGAAGATGTGATGTCCTACATATGCGCCTCCAGCCAGTTCGTGCCCACGCCGACATCTACCTTGATGGGGACCTTGAGCTTCAAAGCTCCCTCCATCTCTCCCACCACCAACCTCTTCACCTCCTCAAGTTCCTTTTTAGGCACCTCGAACACCAGCTCGTCGCGCACCTGGAGGATCATCTTAGCTT
>DTXA01000290.1 GCA_012962735.1 Candidatus Latescibacterota bacterium | reverse complement strand
GCCTGCAAAGCGTTCCAGAAGGCCTGTGCCTGCGGCGTAGGCCAGGTCCCCGTCAGGAGGAACTGGGCTCCGGGGGGAAGTCCTCCCCAACCCGGGGAGAACCCGAACCTCATCCAGCCCGGAAGCCCCGTGAGGTAATACATCCACCTATACCTGCCCATGGTCCTCACCTCCTTTAAAAGACAGGCGTATGGTCATACGCCCCTACTTGGGCGGCGAAGGGAAATATCCGGGCCACGGCAAAGGTGAGGGATACGCTCCGTAGTAAGGTATGGTGGAGGCATAATACGGAGCGTACGGTGTAGCCCACCACCATCTCGGAAGCCAGGGGAACCACCGGCAGAAGGGATAAGGGTTCCCTCTGCCCCGGCCCCACCAGCCTCCCCTTCCGAATCCCCACGGCATATTTCTCACCTCCTTTCCAAGCTTTCAAGAAGCAATCCCCGTGCCAGGCCCACATACGTAACACCCTACTTCCGAGGGATGGTCCTGAACGAGGACGTTCCCGCCCATCTTCCTCAGACGGGCCAGTACCATAAGGTCCCCTGCCCCCGCTCCCACCATAAGCCCGCAGTACAGGATCAACCATAGATGAGGGAACCATACGAGCAGGACGGAAGGAAGGAAGCCCGTGACGAGCACCGGCAAGGACAGGCTCCTGCGGTAGGCCTTAAGTATCATCGGCCTCTTGGCATGGCAGTATAGCATAAGGCCCTTAAACGATATACCGAAGCGCATATCTTCCCATCCGAGCTTGCCCCACACCCTGTATCCGAGGCCGTGGAGCAGCTCATGGAGGACCATACCGGCAAGGAGCGAAGTGAGGAGCCAGATATGTTCCCTCTCGCCCCTTACGAAGCCTCCGTGAAGGAGCAGGACCACCCCCATAAAAGCGAAGGTCGCCACCGCACTGATGACGACCACGCACAGGTTGGCCCTGAGCTTGCTCACCGTCATATGTTGCATTTTAGCAACATAAATGAAGGTCTCATACAATATTAAGAACAATAGAGAGATAGTACGTTTCAAATTTAAACTATAGTCTCATTTTTGAATCAACCCGTGCTTCTTCATCTTTCTCCAAAGCGTGGTCCTGCTCACTCCCAAGACTTTAGCCGCCTTCCCTTTCCTCCAGCCGGTACTTTCCAGCGCCTCTAATATGGCCCTCCGCTCGCCCTCATCCAGGAGCCCCTTGCCTTCAGGGACGGCCGATCCCCTCATTCCCCTTACCGCCTCCGGGAGGTCCTCCGGCGTTATCAGGCCGTCCTTGTCCATAACGAAGGCGGATTCTATGGCGTTCTCAAGCTCCCTCACGTTTCCGGGCCAATCGTAGTCCATAAGGAGTCGCATCGCTTCCGGCGAGACGCCCTTGACCTTCCTTCCCATCCTCTCGTTGAACTTCCGGACGAAGTGCTCCACCAAAAGTGGTATGTCCTCCTTACGTTCCCTGAGGGGAGGGAGGCGTATGGATATCACGTTCAGCCTGTAAAAGAGGTCCCTCCTGAACCTGCCCGAAGCGACGTCCACCTCCAGGTCCCTGTTGGTGGCGGCTATTATGCGCACATCGGTCCTGATGGTCCTCGTCCCTCCGAGCCTTTCAAACTCCTTTCGGTCCAAGACCCTGAGGAGTTTGGCCTGGACCGAGGGACCCATCTCCCCGACTTCGTCTAAAAAGAGCGTGCCTCCGTCTGCCAGCTCGAACCTCCCCGGCTTGCTCCTCGTGGCCCCGGTGAAGGCTCCCCTCTCGTAACCGAAGAGTTCGCTTTCTAAAAGTGACTCGGGAAGGGCAGCACAGTTCACCGCTACGAAGGGGCCCTCCCTCCTGGGCCCGTTGTAGTGAAGGGCCCTGGCCACAAGTTCCTTTCCGGTCCCACTTTCTCCGTAGATGAGGACGGTCGAATCCGTCTCGGCCACATTTTCTAGAAGCGCGAAAAGTTCCCTCATAGGTTTACTCTTGCCTATTATCTGGCCGAAGCTGTACCTTTCCTCAAGTTCTTTGCTCAACTGTCTGAGGGGAGAAAGGTCCCTGAACACCTCCACCCCCCCTATCACGACCCCGTCCGCATCCCTGAGGGGCGCGGCGGACACGCTCACCGGTGCCTTCCTTCCGTCCTTCCGGGTTATCTCCACCTCCACATCGTACACCGGTCCCCCTGTGGCGAACGCCCTCCTCAGGGGACACATGCCCCTACAGGTGGGACTTCGGAACACCTCCTCACAGGGAAGGCCGATGACCTCCTCCCGCGAGAAACCAGTTACTTCCTCCGCCGCCCTGTTGAACGAGGTTATCCTCCAGTCTCCGTCCACTGTGAATACTCCATCGGCGATGCTCTCCAATATCGCCTCCAGCTTCTGCTTCTCCTCTACGAGCTCCCCCTGTCGTTCACACAGCTCCCGGGCGAGCCTCGCGACCTCCTCTACATCCCGCATGGTAACTATCGCCCCTGCCCGGCCCCCTTCCACATCCCTGAGGGGGGATATGACTACCCAGACCTTTATATCGCCCCTGTAGGTCGGTAAGGGTACCTCCAGGTTCGCCAATACCTCCCCGCCCACCAGGACCTGCCCCACCAATCTCCCCAATTCCCTTCCTAAGACATCCTCGCAGGGCTTCCCTACCACCTCATCGTAGGTGAGGCCGGTTATCCTCTCCGCTGCGGAGCTGAAGCCCACGATCCTCCCCTTCCTATCCACGACGGCCACCCCGTCCGGAGCCAAGTCCGTCAACTCAGGAGGCTTCTGTGCCATATCCCCGCTCATCCGAAGGCCGAGTCAGGAATAAGAACTTGGGTAGGTCACCTTGCTGCCAGACGGCTCGCATAGCGTTCCACCCCGTCGACCAAGGCCTCGGCGACCCGCTGCCTGAACCATCTCTCCTTTATAAGTCTTGCTTCTTTAGGGTTGGAGATAAAACATATCTCTACCAGCACGGCGGGCATATTGGCTCCTATGAGCACCACGAAGGGAGCCGAGCGCACGCCCCTGTCCTCCCTCCTACATCTGGAGACCAAGCTTTCCTGGACTGTAGACGCCAAGGCCTTGCTCTCCTTTATCTTAGTGTTCTTGAGGATCCCCTTCAGGACCTTCTCTATATCCCCTATCCTATTGGAAGCCGTAGCGTTCTCAAAGGCCGCCAGCTCCTTAGCCTCCCTGTCCGAGGCGAAGGACAGATAGTAAGTCTCCGTGCCAGAGGTTACCCTGGAGCGGGAAAAATTAAGGTGGACGCTCACGAATAGGTCGGCGTGCTTCTGGTTCGCGAAGGCGGTCCTGGCCTCCAACGGCACGAACACATCCCTCGTCCTCGTAAGGTAGACCTCGTACCCTCTCCTGCGCAGGAGCTTACTGGCCCTCTTGCAGATGTCCAGGACTATATCCTTTTCCTTTATCCCCCAAAGGCCTATCGCTCCAGGGTCCCTACCACCGTGTCCTGGGTCCAGAACTATCTTTTTTACCTTGGCCCCGAGTTGCCTTACGAGGGAAGGCTCTACCGGAGAGGGCTTAGGAATTTTGGGGAAGAGGTCTATGATTATGCGGTCGGGGTGGGAGAGACTGAAGATGTTGTACCCGCGTATGTCCCCAAGGTCCAGGACCACCCTTGCCTTCTTAGGGGAGAACTGAGCTGCCCTTACCCTGTGCACCAAGCCGTCCTCTATACTCCATGTCCTCTTGGGAGGATGGAGTACCGCCCTATCTATGTCTATGCAGAGCCTGGAGGGGTTCTTAAGCAGGTAGGCAGTATAGGGACGTCTGGCCTTAAGCCTCACCACCACCCTGGTGGACCTCTCCGAGGACCACCAGTACACGCTGTCTATATAACAATACCTGTACCTCCTGACCTTCTCCTTCCATCCGCCCCCTGCCCAGATCGCCTCGGTCCAGAGGAGGAATATAAACGCCGGCCATATGTATCTACCTGCTCCACTCACAGCTCGACAGGCTCCCCCCTGCGGGCCGACTCTATCTCCGCCAGGACTACCCTGAGGCTTTCCCTCGCATCCTGCGGGGTCACGACTTCAGGCTTCCTTCCCTCAATTATGCAGTCGACGAAGTACTTTATCTCGTTGAAATAACCTCCCATCTCCGATATGTTCCCCCCGGCCTCCACACCACTGAGGTCCGGCTTTGGAAGTTCGGGGAAATAGGGTTCCCCCTCGGCCGGGTAGACCGTCATCGTGGGCTGGCGTGCGGAGCTCATCTCAACGGCCCCCTTCTCGAACGTAGCCCAGAAGTCCATATGGAAGGGATAACTCGGAGGCATATCCCATCCACCCTCGGCCGAAACCGCAGGCCCATCCCTGTAGTCGTACAACGTGAATATGTGCACGCAGCCGTCCCCCACCCATGTGCCCTTGGACCATACGGCCTTCGGGGTCCCGAAGAGGTACAGCACGTAGTCGGTATCGTGGATGTGAAGGTCCAGGGCGGCCGAACCGCTGCGGCTTGCCCACACAAGCCAGTTGTCCCAGCTCCAGGTGGGCGTAGGGGAAAGCCGCACCAAAGAGAGCGACCACAAACCTCCCAAAGAGCCCCCATCCAAGATCTCCTTGAAAGCCACATATTCAGGCCAGAACCTTATGCAGTGCGCAACCATAAAGGAGACCCCAGCACGCTCAGCCACCTCTATCATCCTGTCCGCTTCTTCTAAGTTCATGGCCATGGGCTTCTCGCAGAGCACATGTGCCCCGGCTTCTGCGGATTTGATAACATGTTCGGCGTGGAGGTACGTGGGCAGACAGACGTCCACTAAGTCCGGCTTCTCCTTCTCAAGCATATCGTCCGTACAGGTGTAGACCTTCGCCCCTGACGCTATCTTCCTTGCCTTCTCCTCTTCCCCGTCCACGACAGCTACGACCTTAACATCCTTGAGCTGGGCATATACGTTCCTATGCATAGTGCCCATAAAGCCGGCTCCCACGACGGCGACTTTGAGCATAGCACACCTCCTATTTCTCACCATCAGGTCCCCAGGATGTTCCTGCACCTACCGCAGAAATCTGTCCCCTTCCTGTCGGTGTCCCAGATGGTGTTCGAAAAGTGCATAACGCAGGAAGGATCAGGGCAGTGCTCCAGGCCGAACGAATGTCCAAGTTCGTGTACAGCCTCCTTAAGGGCACGGGAAAGGAAGAGCGAATCGTTCCTTGCCTCCCCCCAGAACTCAGGCCTCAACCGCGCGAGGGCTATAACACCACCTATCCCGTTTATCCTCGCCTGGCCGAATATGAAGTTGAGGCCTGGGGTGTAGAGGTCCTCGTCTACGACCCCGAGGACCTTCACCGCCCCTTTGGGTAGCTTCAGGGATACGAGGAATGGCTCTGAGAGGTATTGCCTGCGGGAGGGATTGTAAGAATCCTCGGGGATCGGGAGGGGCTTGAGGCCCCTTACAGGTACACCGAAGAAACGGGCGGGCAGCCCCCTTTCTAAGGTCCTCAACACCCCGTCCTGGACACCCTCGAACGGTTGGAGGGCGATGTATGCCCCCTTCCTCACATTCGGCTCACGGCCATATGACGAACTCACACTATCCTGAAGTAGTCCACAAGCACGCACCTCCTCTGGCGGGTGAAGGTGCGGGCTGAGGTCACACCCTCGCCCGTAGGGCCCGCTATGGAGAAGGAGATGTACCCCTCCCCCCCCACCCCGAGACCTGCGTACGAAGGGCCGTTCTTGACGAATATTACGGTGTTCACGAGCTTCGCCATCTTGCTGAGGTTGGCTATGTTGCGGGAGTGCATTATCGCCGTATGGCAGTATCCATGTTCGGCCCTTATCGCAAGCTCTATGGCCTCGTCCACGTCGTGGGTGCGTACGATGGGGAGAAAGGGCATCATCTGCTCCTCCTGCACGAAGGGATGTTCGAAGGGGATCTCCGCTATGAGGAGCCTCACGCCCGGGTCCACCGAAAGTCCTATGGCCTGCGCGAGCACGGACGCGTCCCTCCCCACGAGCTTCCTGTTGACCCTAAGGTGCCCGTCCGGGCCCTTCTCGAAGGCGACCTCGGCCAGGGCGTCCGCCTGTTCCTTGGTCATCTCGTAGGACCCGTTCCTTATCATCTCTTCCTTGAGCCTGTCCGCGACCTTCTCTACGACGAAGACCTCCTTCTCAGCTATGCAGAGGATGTTGTTGTCGAAAGTGGCTCCGTCGACTATGTCCTTTGCTGCCTTAGGTATATCCGCCGTCTCGTCCACGACTACGGGAGGGTTCCCAGGACCAGCGGCTATGACCTTCTTCCCGGAGTTCATGGCCGCCCTTACCACCCCCGGTCCCCCCGTGACCAGGAGCAGGGCGACCTTGGGGTGGGAGAAGAGCTTCTGCGCGTTCTCGATCGAGGGCTCGGCTACGGTCGTTACGAGCCCGGAAGGACCACCTGCTGAGACTATGGCTTCGTGGAACTTCTGGAGCGCGTAGAGCGACACTTTCTTGGCCCCGGGATGGGGCGCGAAGACGACAGAATTTCCTGCAGCTATTATACTTATAGCGTTGTTGAGCATCGTGGGTACGGGATGGGTGGAGGGCAACACCGCTGCTATCACTCCGTAGGGGCCATCTCGACTGTCGTGAGTCCGTGGTCCCCGGACCACGCCTGGGTTCCGAGGTCCTCTATGCCTGGGGTGAGCCTGGCGGCCAGAAGATGCTTAGTTATCTTATCCCTCACCTTCCCCATCCCGGTCTCCTCCCAGGTCCTCTGGGAGAAGTCCTCCGCGTACTCCACCCCGACCTTCCTCAGGGCCTCTATTATCTCCCTCCTCTTCTCCAAGGTAAGCTCCACCAACCTCCTCTGGGCCTCCTTCGCAGCATCCACCGCCTCGTCCACGGTATCGAACACCCCATCCCTCCCCACGACAGCGGGGGAGGGTCCCCTCGAGGCGGATATCTCCCGCAGGACCTCTTCGACGATGGCACGGACCTGTGCCTCGGTTATCTGCATACTTCCTCCTAACACGGATCGAGGACCTACGTTCCCCTGTGCTTGCTGTACCGGACCTCCCCCTCTATCTCAAGTTGGTCAACTATGGCCATTATGGCCGCATCTACGGGCTTATCCCTGGTAAACTTCGTGAACCTGGCCGAGCTTCCCGTTACGCAGAGCACCACCTCCCCGAACCCGGCCCCGACCGTGTCCACGGCCACCAGGTAAGAATCTTTCGGGGAGAGGTCCATCCCCAAGTGCCGCACCACGAGGAGCTTGGTCCCCTGAAGCTTCTCGTCCTTCTGGGTGGCCACGATCGTCCCTACCACCCTTCCCAGTATCATACGCCACCTCCGGAACGGATGGGGATCCTGTCCTCCAGATCAGGGTGCGGCCTCGGTACGATGTGGGCGGATATGACCTCCCCTACCCTCTGGGCGGCAGCGGCTCCTGCGTCCACCGCTGCCCGGACGGCCGCCACATCCCCCCTCACCAGCACGGCGCTCAGTCCAGCGCCCACCGCCCTCCACCTGACGAGGTGGACGTTCGCTGCCTTGACCATGGCGTCGGCAGCCTCCACCACGGCCACGAACCCCCTTGTCTCTACCATCCCCAAGGCCTCTTCCATGGCCCCTCCTATGAGCTTTCAAGTATCACCCTGTCGACCTCCTCGTGCGGGTTAGGTATAACGTGGGCCGATACCAACTCCCCCACCCTCTGGGCCGCGGCCACGCCGGCGTCCACGGCCGCCCTTACCGCCCCGACGTCCCCCCTGACGATGGCCGTCACGTATCCTCCGCCTATCCTCTCGTACTTCTGGAGGGTCACCCTCGCTGCCTTGACCATGGCGTCGGCAGCCTCTATCATGGCCACCAGTCCCTTGGTCTCGATCATCCCGAGCGCCTTCCCCTTGAGTTCCTCCGGCATAGCTACCTCCTCTTTTCTAAGAAATCCCAGACCACGGGCCCCTCGACCTGTGCCGGCAACGGAAGGCCCGAGGCCATACAGAGCGTCGGGGCCACAGCGCTCAGGGGCACGGGCCTTCCCCTCCTGTACCCTCGCTTGAACCCGGGTCCGGCCACGACGAAGAAAGCGTCCGGGCTGTGGGTCCCGGAGTTCACCCTGGGCCAGTCCCAGGTTCCGAGGTCGAGGTCCGGACGCTCCACCGGTTCCCTCGAGGGAGGCTCCTCCTGCCATAGGAATATGTCCCCCACCCTATCGCCCCCTACCCCCAACATCTCCGCGTCCTCCCTCCTGCAGGCCAGGTTGAAGATGTGTCTCCCTGTCTCCGGGTCCCTGCGGTCCAGGAGGAACTGTATGATCTCCTCCCTGAGCCTTTCGTATTCCTCTCCCGGTTCCACGCACCCTTCGGGGTCCCTTCCCTTAAGGTTCAGCCAGATGTAGTGATGACCCCCGAAGTATGCCTTGGTCCTGGACCAATCTATGCTCCCATCTGAACTTCTCACGAGCCACTCCCCTTCCTCGAGGAGCACGTTCACGTCCTTCCCCTTCCTCCCCGGAAGTTCGGTCGTGGCCCCGTGGTCCGAGACCACGGCCACTATGCCGTCCTCCCCCGAAATCTCCACCGCCTTCCCCACTATCGCGTCCCCCCATCCCATCACCTCATCCCAGAGCTTCCAACCCTCTTCGGCCCTTTCGGGATCGTAGAGGGGATGGAGCGGGTCCAGCATAAAGGCGCACAGGTGGTTGGTCCAGTCGGATGTATGCCACTTGAGCACGCATAGGTCCCAGTCGTACCTCGTGAGCACGTACTCCAAGGCACGGCAGAACCAGGAGGAATAGTACTCCTGCTCCTCCAAATATGTCTCAAGATCCGAGGTCCCACCCATCACCACCTGCTGCCTGGAGGGCTGGGTGACGAGGGGACCGCAGGCCCTCACCAACTCTCCGGAAAGTTCCGGGGGCTCAGTGAATCCCTCCGTGGGGTATATCTGGCTCAGGTAGAGGTGCAGGTCACGGCCGTCCGGGGAAAGCTTTAGAAGCTTCGCCCTGAACGCAGCCCTCACGTCCCCCCTATCCGTGGAGAAGGTATGGAAGGCCCACCCACTGCGTTCCCCGACCCTAAGCTCGACCAAGACCTTAAAGGCGTCCCTTTCCGGGTGGACGGAGACCTTCCCGTCCCTTATAAGGGCGTAGAGGGGACGGACGCTGGAGAAAGTGCTCTGACGTCCGGGAACTATGGGAAGTTCCACCTCAAGGGCCGTCCCATCGGCCAAGCCATTCCATCCCCCGGCCGGCTTAGGGGAGACCTTGAGCATGTGAGCGCTCTGCCAGCCCAGGTTGGTCGTAGGGGGAAGCTCGGTCACGTAGGCCCTGACCTCCTGGACGGCCTTCAGGCTGTTGTCCGGCCTCCCGTCCTCACCTATGTGAAGGACGTTGGGAGCGTTCACGGGGTAGGACTGGGGATAGTCGAATATCACGCTTCTGAGCCCGGCCCTACCTGCTGCCCCCCAGAGCTGCTCCGCACGACAGAGGTACGACGGGAAACCACTTATCATCTCGTCTAGGGGGGTGCCAGGAAGGTGTACGCTCATGTTGCATCCGGTCACAGAAGGTGGCGCGCCCGTTACTATCACCGGCCAGTTCGTGCCCGTGTCCACGGGGAAGAAGGAACGGGACTCGGTCGTACATCCCCTCTCCATCAGCCGCGCGACCGCCGGCATGGCACCCCTTCTCACGAACATCTCCAACATCTTGAGCGATACCGAATCCAGTCCGATAAGTATGACTTTACGCCTCAACGGCATCACTCCCCGGTCTGTATTGGAAACCTTCTTATGGAGTTGTACATCGTGAAGAGTTCCACAGCGAAGGGTGGGAACCCCAGAAACCCCAAGACCGGCATCTCGAATAACTTTATGTTGCCAAGTATCGGCACATCGTATACCCATTTAGTGGCTGCCCAATAGTTCCAGAACTCCCAGAGCGCGCCGCGTATGAGCCCGGCCAACAGCAGGGAGGCGAAGCGACCGTACCTTCCCTCCTCCCAATCCCTCAGTATAGACTCCCTCCCCCTGAGGTAGTTTATTGGGTCCAAGAGGAAGGCGAAACCGCACCAGACGAGGGCCGCCATGTAACGGGCGTAGCGGAAGGGCGAGACCAGGGGAAGCACGAGGAAGGTCGCCCCTGTAACGATGAACCCCCAGAGTAGTCCCCTCGTGACCCTCACGCTCCCGCGCGGCCTTCGGAACGGCCTCCATCCCGCGACGAGCTCCGCTGTCTCGAACACCGCGGGGGTTATGGTCGCGAAGGACCAGGCATAACCTGCATATCTTACCCACATATTCTCGGGAAGCCCGATGTAGTGCCAGTTCTTGATGAAGAGGTTGTACCCCTCAAACATCTCCCAGAATCCCACCGAAAGCGGGAGCATGAGGAGGAACTCCCCCGTGCGGTCCAAGATGAGCGAACGTCCCTTCCTACGGTGGTTCAAAGCGTCCACGAGGAGGATGTAACCCGTCCAGGCCAGGGGCGTGGTCCAGACGGTCAAAGGACGCAGCTTAAGGACCAAAGCTATCTCCACAAGGGCTATGATCCCTATTCCTATGTATCCGTATGAAGGGAAGTACCCCATACCTAAGTCGCCTAAAACTTACTACACTTCATGGGCTATGTCAAGGCCTTCCCTCTAAAAGCCACCTCCTCCTTCGCCTTCCTTCCCCCCTCATAACGGCCCCGAGCACGGCCCGGTCCCCCCCTGTTGCAGATAGAAACCTGTACCATAAGGCCTTAGATCCATCCACGAGGAGACGTCTGAAGAAGAAGGGCAACGTGCTCGCCTTCCAGAAGTTGGTATATTTCAGGTAATCAGGGGTCATAAACTTCATGTACATCCTTACCTCAAGCCTCTCTATGTCCTCCGATGAGAGGTACCTGGTCCTTACGTTGGCCCTGTAGGTCGTATATTTGGAGAAATCGTCCGGGTTTGTGACCAGACCCTCCCCCATGAGTGCCTCCCTGAGGGCGGTCTTCGGGTAGGGGGTAGCTATGAAAAATAGGGGAGCGTCCAACTTTAAGCTTTTCGCGAACTCAAAGTTCCTCCAGAAGTCCTCCTCACCGTCCTCAGGGTTCCCCAAGACGAACCCTCCCATAACGAACATTCCGTGCTCCTTAAGGCGCGATACCGCCTCCCTCGCCATCTCAGCCGCTTCCTTCGCCTTGGACAGGAACTTCAGGTTCCTTACGGAGACGTTCTCTATCCCCAAGAACACCACCTTGAACCCAGCCCTGGCCATCTTAAGGACGAGCTCCCTCCGGGAGACTATCCCCGCCACGCTCGCCTGGACCATGTAGTGCAGCTCGTTCAGACCTTCCGAGATTATCATATCACAAAGTTCTCCGAGCCTTTCGGGAGCTAGGGTTATGTTGTCGTCCACGAAGAACACCACCTCAGCCCCGTGGGCTTCGGCGTCCCTTATGTCCTCTATGACCCTCTTGAGGGGATAAGTCCTGAAGCTCCTTCCGTACATCTCCCTTATGCAACAGAAGGAGCAGTCGAAGGTGCAACCTCTGGAAGTCTCGACGACGTCCGATCTGAACCCCATCGCCCTGAACCCCTTCAAGATCCTCGAGTTCCTCTCCGGCGGCCTCACCCCGGAGAGGTCTAAGAGCGGTCTGGGAGGGTTGTGGTGGAAGTCGACCCCTTCCCTGTAGGAGAGGCCTTGTATTCCGTCCAGGTTCCCTTCGTCCCTTCCCAGCTCCCTCACCAGCTCCCCGAACGTGCCCTCCCCCTCCCCCCGGACGACAAAGTCTACGTACTTTGCATCGGGACCTTCCCCTATCTCCTCGTACATGAGGGTCGGATGGTACCCCCCCAGGGCCACCTTGACTCGGGGGTTCCACGATTTCGCCAGCTTCGCAAGCTCCAAGGCGGTATCGTACTGGAAGGTCATACAGCTCAGGCCCACAAGTTCGGGCTCGTAGTTCCCGAGGAGCTCCAGCCAGTACCTCCTCAGGTCGCCCCTTACCAGAACTAGGTCCACTACCTTCACATCCGCACCCTCAGAGTTCCCGGCCAGGGAGACGAGTCCGAGGCTGGGGAACCTACCTCCACGGTCTATCTCCTCTATGACGTTGGGCATAGAGGCCAGAAGCACCCTCATCCGAGTTTCCTGACCAGAAGCCTTATGTGCTCGGGGGTGGTCCCGCAACATCCTCCCAAAAGCTTCGCCCCTGCCTCAGCCACCTTCCTCATCCCCTCCACGAACTCCTCCGGAGGAAGCGTATATACCGCCCTCCCGTCCACGAGCTTCGGCCTTCCCGCGTTGGGCTCCGCAAATACGGGCCTTTCGGTGGCCTTCCTCATCTCGACCACCACCCCTGCGATCTCCTCGGGACTTATCCCCCCGCAGTTCGTCCCTACCATATCCGCGCCCGCCTCCTCCAAGGCCCTCGCGGCGTCCTGGGGCTTCACCCCCATCATGGTTCGGAATTGCCCGCCTGCGGGCTCAAAGCTCATGCTCGCAGCTACCGGAAGCCCGAATTCCCTGCAGGCCCTGACCGCCGCCCCGACCTCCCTTAAATCGGACATCGTCTCTATCACGAACAGGTCCACGCCCGAGGAGGCCAGCACCTCGGCCTGCTCCCTAAAGGCCCTATATAAATCTTCCTCCGAGAAGGTTCCGTAAGGTTCCACGAACTCCCCAGTTGGCCCTAAGTTCCCGGCCACCAAAGCCCTTCCTTCGGAGGCCTCCTTGGCGATCTCCACCGCCTTCCTGTTGACCTCCTCGAGCTTCTCCTCCATCCCGGCCCTCCTGAGCTTCAGACGGTTACCCCCGAACGTGTTCGTAAGTAGGACCTGCGCACCCGCCTCTACGTAGGCCCTCTGCACCTCCAGCACCTTTTCCGGACCCTCCAGGTTCAAAAGTTCGGGAGGGTCCCCGAGCCTGAGTCCCCTCTTTATGAGCTCCGTTCCCATCGCGCCGTCCAGGAAGGCCGGACGGTCCCCTGAAAGTAGGCCCCATATGTCCACATGTCCTCCTTTCCCGTGCGACGCCGCTCGGCCTTGAGGAAATATAACACCGCGACCTTGATGAGGCAAGATCTATGGGGAAGTTCCTTGACAAGCCGTAGGGAAGATGTTATCTTTGCACAAGTAACGGAAATCCTGAGACATAACTATGGCCAAGGAAAGGACGATATACGTCTGTCAGGCCTGCGGTGCCCGGTCCCCTAAGTGGTTCGGCAGGTGTCCAGAGTGCGGGCAGTGGAACACGTGCGTCGAGGAGCTCCTGAGGGAGAGGAGTTCCGGCAGGGAGGAGTTTCCCAGGTCCGAGGCCCTTCCCATAACCCACATCCCCCCGTCCCAGCTTCCGAGGAGGGCCACGGGCATAGGGGAGCTGGACAGAACGTTGGGAGGGGGGATAGTCCCGGGTTCGGCAGTGCTGGTGGCGGGCGACCCCGGGATAGGGAAGTCCACCCTACTGCTGCAGGCAGCTGGTTCCTTGGCCTTTTTCGGGGAGCCGGTGCTGTACATCTCTGGGGAAGAGTCGGCCCAGCAGGTGAGGCTCAGGGCGGAGAGGATAGGAGCCTTAAGCGACGAACTTTGGCTCTTAGCCGAGACCGATGTGGAGGCCGTCCTATCCCAGATGGAGAAGCTCTCGCCGGTCATGGTGGTCGTGGACTCAATACAGACCATGTTCGCCCCAGAGCTCGAAGGGGCACCGGGGGGCGTAAGCCAGGTGAGGGAGTGCGCCTCCCGCCTCGTCCGCTTCGCAAAGCTCACCGGAACCGCCGTGTTCATGGTAGGGCACGTCACCAAGGAGGGGGC
>DTXA01000289.1 GCA_012962735.1 Candidatus Latescibacterota bacterium | reverse complement strand
GGAAGGGGGTGATAGAATAATGTAAGATTTTAAATTAAACTAACTTTATAGAAAGGGAGGGATTAAAATGCGCGAAAAGGAGAGCCGAGGATCGCTAACGAGAAGGGAGTTTCTCAAAGGGGTAGCCGGAGGAGCCGCCAGCTTGGCACTGCTCGGCTTGGGCATCGGTGGAGGGCGGACCTTGGGCCAGGAGGGGATGATCAGCATAGGGACGTTAGACCGGGGGACCACCTTCGATCCAGCAGACTGCATGCAGATCCTCTCCTGGAAGATCAATGATGACCTCTTCGACGGGCTGACGGTCATGGACCCGGAGACGAGAGAGGTCCTCCCTCAGCTGGCTACGGATTGGACCATCTCGGCGGACAAGAAGACCTACACCTTCAAGCTGAGGGAAGGGGCCCTCTTCCAGGACGGCACGCCCTTCGACGCTGAGGCACTGAAGTTCTCGTTGCAAAGAGCAGCTACTATAGGGGGGAGCGCCGCCTTCTTCATCAAGCTCTACATCGATGCGGATCGGATCAGGGTCATCGATCCCTTCACGATCGAGATCCCCCTGAAGGCGCCCCAGGCGGACTTCCTCCAGATGATCACCATCCCCGTCTATGCCCCCGTCAGCCCCGCCTCTTACACGATGGAGGAGTTCCGGCCCGCGAGCCCCGTAGGCACAGGTCCCTATCGGCTCACCCTCTGGGAGAAGGGGACCCTGATCAAGCTGGAGCGGTTCGCGGAATACTGGGATCCGGCCAGGGTCAAGAACGACGGATGTTACTGGAGGATCTTCACCACCCCGACCCCCCTCAAGATCCTCTTCCTCAACCGAGAGGTGGACATGGCCTGGCGGGAGCTCTCCCTGGAGGACATGGTCGAGGTCACCCAAGACCCGAACGTCGGCACCTCTGAGGGGTTAGGTCAGATCAAATACCTTGTGATCAATTCAGACTTCCCGCCCTTCGATAAGAAGGAGGTGAGGAAGGCGATCGCCGCCGCCATCAATCGGGTCGAACTCTCCCAGACGATTTACTTAGGGCTTGAGCCCCCCTTATATAGCCTGATTCCGGAGAGGCTTGCCGACGTCCACCAGCCGGTCTTCAAGGAGATGTATGGAGACGGCAACATCGACCTCGCTCAAAACCTCTTGCGAGATGCGGGCTTCTCCAAAGACAACCCCTTAAAGATGGACCTCTGGTATACGCCAGCCCACTACGGGGGTGAGGAGGCGGATGCGGCCCTCATGATCAAGAACCAGCTGGAGCGGACGGAGATGATCCAGGTGGAGCTGAAGTCCCGGGAGTGGAGCACCTACTCCCTCATGTCACGGAAGGCGGAGCTGGGGCCGGTCTACCTCTTGGGCTGGGGGGCAGCTTATGCCACACCTGATTGGTATACGACTCCCTTCCTCTCCCCGACCGGGACCTTGGGCAGGCGCACCGGGGCCAAGTTCCAAGAGG
>DTXA01000288.1 GCA_012962735.1 Candidatus Latescibacterota bacterium | reverse complement strand
GAGCTAAAGGAAGAGATGGGCAGCGTGGGCATAAACTGGAGCGAGTATATAAGGGAGGCCATTAGGAAGAAGATCGAGCTGGAGAGAAGAAGAGAGGCCGCGAAGGATCTCCTCCGGGATCTAGCAGAAAGGAGATACGGCGTGTCACCCGGCTTCGTGAACGAGGCGCTCAGGGAGCTGAGGGCCGGAAGATGAGCTACGTTGTTGATGCGTCCGTGGGGGGAGGTTCCTGCTCTACGAGGACTTGTCGGAAGGGGCGGCAAAGCTACTCGAGGACTACTCGGCCGGCAATGTGAGCCTCTCCGCCCCCACGTTCATGATCTACGAGGTCGGGAACGTTTTGCGGAAGGCCGTGGTTAAGGGTTATCTGAGCGTGGGCGAGGCGGGGCTTAGGCGTTTGCTACGCTTGAGGATAAGTCATGTGGAGCTGGGGGTAGAGGGTCTGCTGCGCACGTTGGAATACGCGGCTGAGGCGGGCCTCACCTACTACGATAGCGCATACGTCATAGCGGCGGAAAGGACCAAGACCACGCTGCTGACAGCGGACGATGTCCTTTACTCAAAGGCCGCTGAGACGGCCCCCGCGATGCACCTGAAGGACTACTAGGCCCGTAAGTTCCCTTACCTCCTGCGATTCTGTTTTACGCTCGCTCACGGGCTAAGGAGCCATGAGCGAGCCTTCGACTTCCCGGCCCATGGGGATGCTTCCCGGCCTTCTGTGACAAATCGCCAAGGTATTAGCGCGCGCTAGGAAGCGCAGGAGCTACGGCTTCGCCAAGGTCTGCGGGGGAGCCTGACCTCGGCCGCTCCGAGCGCCGCCGTCGAGCAGGCTAACCTAGGGCCGTCGCCTGAAACTCCTTAAGCTGCGCCTCACAGCTCCTCAAGCAGCCTCCTGCAGCTCTCGTAGGTCCTCTCAGCGTACCCCAGCGCCCTCTCGGCGTCGTCCCTGTCGAAGAGCTCCTCGGGCGGGACTAGATTGGCCTCTATGCCGTACACGCTCGGCCCCCTGTACTCGGTCAGCGTCCTCGAAGCCTTGGCCATGAACCCCACCTCCCTCGCGAACCACTCGGGGAACCTGTCCCCGACCCTCTCTAGGACCAGCGACACGTCATGGACCTTCGGGTAGTCTATGCCGACCAGCCTCAGCGCGGCCTTCAAGGACAGCTCGACGCACTCCTGGGACTGCCTGATAGCGAAGGCGTAGTCGTCCTCATCGAGCGCACCCTTCGCCGTCCTTAGCCTCCTCCCCGCCTGCTTGAGGTAGCCCTCAGCCAGCCTCCGGTAGCTCAATCGCCAGCTCACCCCATTTGGCGCCTAGGTCCCAGTACCCCTTGCCACATACCTCGAACCTACTCGCCCCCAGCTCCACCAGCTTACCCCTGATGAGCGTCAGGATCTTCGTTAGGAAGCCCCCCTTCTCGAATACCACGAGCCCGTCCTCGGCGATGTCGAGGAGCACGGGCGGAACGCGGGCGAGCTCCTCAGGCGTCAGCGGCGTCCAACTCAGGTGCGTGTACACGCCCCGGTCCGCTAGGAAGCTTATCTCGCCCCTCAAGAGCTCCTCGACCCCCAAGAACGCATCGACCCTCTTGGCCAGGCTCCTGGGCAGGTCCCTCGACACGACGAGCGCATCTACGTCACTCGTCGGCTTGAAGTCCCCCCTCGCTACCGAGCCATAGACGGCGAACCCCAGAACGCCCTTCATGAACGACAGCTCCGAGGCGGCCCCGATGATCAGGTGGAAGTACCGCGGTGGAACCCTCCTGACGTTTTTGAGGATCCCAGCCTCCAAAAGAAGGTAAGCCCTTGGGTCGACGAACCTGTAGACCGTCTTCCTCCCCTCTTTGGCGAACCCTATCGCCGCTCCAGCCCTCTTCAGGAGGCTCAACGCCACCCTAGCCTTGTTCAGCTCGATGCCGGCCACCCCAGCCAGCCCGTCGGCCGTGAACGGCCCCGTCCGGAGCTCCGACCAGCCCCTAGCGTAGATTTTCCCCAGCCACCTCTGCAGCCACATCACTAACAGTTAAGTTTTACTATTTGTTAATTTATCTCTGCGTCTAAGCGCCCTGTGGGTTGGGGATATCGCTAAGAGAATTGAAGTACGCGAGGGCCGCCATGGTGCTCCTGGGGCCGCCGAGATCCCCCAACGTCGGCGTGAGCCAGCGACGCTCGGAGTAGCTAGCTTCTCTCGGTGGGGTGGGGGCGGAAGATGACTCAGAAAGGTCAACTACCCAGTCTGAAAGGGTTACTGTGAAACCTCTGGGAAGGTTGTAATCGGGACTGTTCGAGGGGACCACAAGAGCATAAGAGCTCCATTATTCCAACTATGATGGTATGCCGCGGAGCTTTCAATTCCCTCGATCCGGGATTTCGACCTCAGCTTTGATTAATCTCGG
>DTXA01000287.1 GCA_012962735.1 Candidatus Latescibacterota bacterium | reverse complement strand
CTGGTGGCTGTTTTCAGCGATCGAGGGGGGGCCGAGGTGGTGGGGCCTTTTATGGAAAAATCTAAGTATAGCTTTACCGGCCTCCTGGACCCTGATGGGCGGGTGACCGGGATGTATGGCATTCGAGGGACGCCCACCGCCTATCTGATCGATCGTGAGGGGATGATCATCGGTCGGAAAGTGGGTTACCGGGATTGGGCCACGGATGGGGCCCGTAGTTTGATCGCACAATTGTTGGAGGAGGAAGAGGAGGCTGTCGTTGCCGACTCATACGACGGGGCAGCAGAGAAGCTTTTGCCCGCCAGCGGGGAGATCGAGGGCTGGAGGATAAGGGGGGAGGTTATGGAATATGTGGGGACGGGGCTCTTCGACTACCTCGACGGGGGCGCGGAGCTGTATTACACGTATGATTTCAGGGCAGTGGCCACCGCGGAGTACGAGAATCCCGCTCAGGGCCTCTCCGTCGTGGTGGATGTCTATGATATGGCGGGACCGGAGGGAGCCTTCGGTATATACAGCCTCGGCAGGCGTTCCGACGCCCAATTTGTTGAGGTCGGCCATGAGGCCATTCTGACGGAGTTCACGTTGGATATGTGGAAGGGGAGATTCTTCGTAAGGGTCCAGGCCTTCAAGCCGAGTGAGGGAACCCAGCAGGCGTTGATGGCCTTTGCGAGGCACATCGCGGCGAAAGTCGCCGAAAAGGGGGAGACGCCTTCCCTGTTGAAGCGGCTGCCGGCGGAGAGTCGGGTGTCGGGAAGCGAGCGGTTCTTCAGGGGGTCCCTGGCGCTGAATAATATCCGCTATCTCCCGGGGGAGAACATCCTACGGCTGGACCGGGGGACAAAGGGGGTCAGTGCGGAGTATCTCATCGGTTCAGAGAGGGCGACGGCTTTTCTTATCGAGTACCCGTCCGAAGCCCAGGGGCGCCGGGCCCTCGAGGGCTACAGCCGGTACCTGAGGGAAGAGGGCGGGCAGGTAGAGGCCGTGGAGCTGGGCGATGGGGCCTTCTCGGCCAAGTCTGGAAAGGCCCTATGGACCGTTGTGGCTCTGAAGGGGCGGTTCTTAGCGGGGGTGTGGGATGCCGGGGGGCTTGAGCCTGCGGTGCGCACGGTGGGCCGTATGTTGGCCCTTGTTCCATGAGCGGTCTGACGGTTGATAGGGCTCTCCCCTCAGAGCAGGTAAAGGTATTAGTGAGTGGGGAGTGGGGAGTGGGGAGTG
>DTXA01000286.1 GCA_012962735.1 Candidatus Latescibacterota bacterium | reverse complement strand
GAGAACAATATCATCATCATCTGGGATAACGAAATTGGGGTAGAATGTGACGAGCGTTCCTCAGTTCAGTCGTCCTATAATCTCTTTTGAAGCAACGGCAAGGATTACTCCGGATGTTCCCCCGGAGGAGGGAACCTGAGGGCTGATCCGATGTTCGTCAATCCGGAGGTGGGGGATTTCCACCTGAGGGAGGGCTCGCCCCGCATTGATGGGGGTAATCCCGACCCTGAGTACAACGACCCAGACGGCTCACGGAATGATATAGGAATCTACGGCGGGCCCTATGCAGAGTCCGGTGGAGCGTTTACACCTCCGGTCAGGGTCAGCCTGCCGGAGACAGTGGCGCCTCCCGGAGACACCCTGTCGATACTGGTGGAGATCGCTAACGCCGAGGGGTAGCCGGAGCCCGGATGGTGCTCACCCATCCGTCGGAGAGCCTATCCCTCCTTGATGTACGGACTGCCGAATCGTCACGGGGCTTCTCTCTGACCACTGAAGGCTCAGCGGAAGGGGAGGTCCGAATTTCGATGTCTAGTTCCGGAGGGGTTGTCGAGGGGACGAGATCTATTTTGGATATAATTTTCGTCGTGAACGTATCCGCCGACACGGGCTCGGAAGGCGAGACCACATTTAAGGAAGTGGCCCTATTCGATGACCTGGCAGGTGAAATCGTGGTGTCGGATAAGCTCGGCCGGGAAGATCGGGATCGTGCCACCTACATCTGTAGAATCGGACGGAGGGAGGGAAGATCCCTTAGGTCCGGGCCTCTCTCAGAACTATCCCAATCCTTTTAACCTTTCACCACCATCTCCTTCACCGTTCCGGCTATCTTTCCACAGTCAAAAGTAAGATTGACGATTTACAATATGATCGGCCAAAAGGTACGCACCCTGCTTGACACAGAGGTTAAAAGCGGCAAGGTGCAAGTTGTTTGGGATAGTAAAGACGCCCTCGGTAACGGCGTCTCCAGTGGGCTCTATTTCTATCGGCTGACTGTTGACGGGGAGAGGTGGGTGAAGACGAGGAAGATGATGCTCATCAAGTGACAAAATAGTGACCCCGAGGGGATTTGAACCCCTGTTGCCAGCTTGAAAGACTG
>DTXA01000285.1 GCA_012962735.1 Candidatus Latescibacterota bacterium | reverse complement strand
GCTTCCCCGTATCCCTCTCTCAAGGAGATCGGTCCAGGACCTGGAGATGATAGCCATAGGCGCCTTCTCGCCCCTTGAGGGGTTCATGGGCAGGGAGGATTATCTGAGCGTGCTACACGGTATGAGGCTAAGCGATGGAACGGTCTGGACGATCCCCATAACCCTCCCCGCCTCATCGGATCAGATAAGGGGCTTAAAGGATGAGGATCGGATCGCCCTTTATGGCGAGGAGGGAGGTTTAGCCGGTATACTGAATCTAAAGGAGATATACACATACGATAAGGAACTGGAGGCCAAATCGGTCTACGGGACGTGTTCCCCTGAGCATCCAGGGGTCAAATATCTCTACGAACAGGGGGATTATCTCATCGGAGGGGATGTCACCCTTCTGAACTTCGCCGATCACGGCCCGTTCGAGAGGTATTGGTTCACACCTGCCCAGACCAGGGAGGTCTTCCGCAGGCGGGGTTGGAGGAGGGTCGTGGGGTTTCAGACCAGAAATCCGATCCACAGGGCGCACGAATACATAATCAAATGTTCCATGGAGATCGCCGACGGCCTTTTTCTCAACCCGCTGGTCGGTCAAACCAAGAAGGGGGATGTGCCGTCTGAGGTCAGGCTGAGGTGTTATGAGGCGTTGATCGAGAGGTATTTCCCGAAGGATCGGGTGTTCATAGGGGTTTACGGTGCTGCGATGAGGTATGCCGGGCCTAGGGAGGCGATCTTGCACGCCATCGTCAGAAGGAATTTCGGCTGTACCCATTTCATAGTCGGCAGGGATCACGCGGGGGTGGGGAACTTCTACGGCCCGTTCGACGCCCAGAGGATCTTCGAGGAGTTCGACGAGGATGAGATCGGCATAACGCCCCTCTTCTTCGACTTCGCCTTCTACTGCAGGAGATGTAACGGCATGGCCACCTCCAAGACCTGCCCCCATGGCTCCGACGACAGGCTCTACCTCAGCGGAACGAGGGTCAGGGAGCTCCTGAGCGTCGGCGAGCTTCCGCCACCGGAGTTCACCAGACCGGAGGTGGCCAATATCCTGATTAAATGGTGGCAGAGCAGAGGGAGGGAAGAGGGATGATCCGCATAAGCAAAAGGTTGCTCGATGAGATGATAGAACATCTGAAGGGAGAGCAGCCCAACGAGGGATGCGGCATACTGGCCGGAAGGGATGGGGAGGTGAAGAAGATCTTCAAGATGACAAATACCGATGCGAGCCCCTACTCCTATCTGGCCGATCCCAGAGAACAGATAAAGGCGATGAAGGAGATGAGGAGGCTGAACCTTGAGATGGTGGGGATCTATCACTCCCATCCCTCAACCCCCGCCTATCCCTCTCAAAGGGATATCGAGATGGCGTTTTACCCCGAAGCCTGCTATGTCATCGTCTCACTTCAAAACCCAGAAGCCCCTCAGGTGAGGGCGTTCAGAATCGAGGAGGGGAAGGTGAAAGAGGAGAAGATTATGATCGGAGGTGATGAGGATGGCGATCTCAATAAAGCTTAACGGCAAGGAGGTTCAAATCGAAAAGGGCTCGACCGTATCCGATCTCCTCAGGGAGAGGAAGGTCAAACCCCGGATGGTCGTCGTCGAACTCAACGGCGAGATCCTCGACAGGGAGAGATACGGAGAGGTGAGGCTTAAAGAGGTGGATGAGGATGTCGAAGCTGGTCGAGGACGTGCTTCAGCTCATAGGCGACACCCCTATGGTCAGGTTCAACAGGGTGGTGGAGCCTGATATGGCCGAGGTGCTGGGAAAGCTGGAATCCTTCAACCCGGGCGGGAGCGTCAAGGACAGGATATGCCTCGCTATGGTTGAGGAGGCCGAAAGGGAGGGCCTGCTCAGAGAGGGTTCCACCATCATCGAGCCCACAAGCGGTAACACGGGGATAGGGCTGGCGATGGTGGCGGCCGTTAGGGGTTACCGATGTATAATCGTCATGCCGGAGACGATGAGCGAGGAGAGGATAAGCATACTTAAGGCCTACGGAGCCGAGGTGATCCTGACCCCCGGCATAGAGGGGATGCGAGGGGCGATCAAGAAGGCTGAGGAGCTCTCATCCCAGATCCCTAACAGCTTCGTCCCACAGCAGTTCAGAAACCCCGCCAACCCCGAAATCCACAGGAGAACCACGGCCGAAGAGATCCTGGAGGTCACCGGAGGCAGGCTGGACGCCTTCGTGGCCGGGGTAGGCACCGGAGGGACGATCACAGGGGTCGGCGAGGTGCTTAAAAGGATAGATCCGAACATAAAGATCGTGGCCGTCGAGCCCGAATCCAGCCCGGTGCTTTCGGGAGGTGAACCCGGCCCACACAGGATCCAGGGGATAGGCGCAGGGTTCATACCGGATGTGCTCAACTCGGACGTGATAGACCGCGTGATACCGGTTAACGATGAGGACGCATTCCGAACCTCCAGAAGACTCGCAAGGGAGGAGGGGCTGCTGGTGGGGATATCGGCGGGGGCCGCCGCGTGGGCCGCCCTGAAGGTGGCCAGAGAGATCGGCCCCGGAGGAAGGGTCGTCTGCATCCTCCCCGATAGCGGGGAGAGATACCTTTCAATGGAGAGATACTTCGAATGAGGGGGAATCGAAATGTTTAAGCTGCCTCCTGAACTCGTCAGATCGATCGGCGACTACAAAAGATCCCTCGAGGAGTTCACTGAAGGCAAAACAGGTCCCGATCGGTTCAAAGGGATAAGGGTCCCATGGGGGATCTATTCCCAAAGGGGCGGTAGGATCTTCATGACCCGCGTGAGGATACCCGCAGGACTCATATCGCCCGCACAGCTTAAGGCGCTGGCGGAGTGCTCACTCAGATACGGTAACGGCGTTTTGCACGTGACGACGCGGCAGGACATCCAGATCCACGAGGTCCCCATAGACAAGACAGGCCTGATCATGGACCACCTCAAAGGGTTCGACCTATCTCCGAGGGGAGGAGGGGGGAACACTGTCAGGAACATAACCGCCTGCCCCTTCTCAGGGATTTGCCCCAAGGAGAGGTTCGACGTGAGGGGGTATGCCGTCGGGCTGACCGAGTTCATGCTCAAAGACCCGAACTCCTACAGGCTTCCGCGGAAGTATAAGATCGCATTTTCGGCCTGTAAGGAGGATTGCGATCTCGCCACCATGAACGATCTGGGGTTCATCGCTCAGGAGGACGGCTTTTCCGTATACGCAGGCGGCGGAATGGGCGCCGTCTCCAAAACGGGAGAGCTGCTTGAGGAGTATATACCCAAACGGGATGTGGGATATGTCGCAGAGGCGGTCAAAAGGGTCTTCTTCAAACACGGTGAGAGGAGAAACAGACACAGGGCGAGGCTCAGGTTCCTGATCGAAAGGATAGGGTTCGATGAATTCAAGAGGCTGTTCAGGGAGGAGCTGGATCGCCTTAAGGAGACGACACATATAGCGCTTAGGAAGATCGAATTCACATATCCTCCCGACGATGAGCTGGAGGTGAAGGTGGCGGAGGATGAGGGGGATTTCGGGATCTTCGCCTCTTATAACCTCTTCCCTCAAAAGCAAAAAGGCCACTTCGCCGTGGGGATAAGGCTCCCCTTAGGCGACATAGAGGCCGAAAAGGCGGTGAAGCTCGCCGAAGCATGTGAGGGGTTGAGGTATGCCGAGCTGCGGACGACGCGATCCCAGAACATCTACGTCTGCAACGTCAGGGCGGATGAGCTCCACACGCTCTATCTGAAGCTCAGGGAGCTGAACCTAGCTCTTCCCTTCATATCCACCCCCCTCGATCCGATAAGCTGTCAGGGAGCGGCGACGTGTAATCTGGGCCTTTGCAACTCAAAGGCTCTCGCCGCAAGGCTCATCGAAGAGCTGGAGTCGGACGGAATAGATCCGGACCTGTTGAGGGAGATGAACATAAGGATAAGCGGCTGCCCCAACTCCTGCGGAGGACACCCGATCGGAGCTATAGGGCTACATGGATTGGTGCGTAAGGTCGGGCTAAAGCCGGTCCCCTTCTACAGGGTCCTTTTGGGGGGCAGGGTGAAGGAGGGGGGGACTCGACTCGCCGAATCCGTCGGAACTGTC
>DTXA01000284.1 GCA_012962735.1 Candidatus Latescibacterota bacterium | reverse complement strand
TGGACATTGAGGCTGCTTGCTGATAAGATGATAGAGCAAGGAGCTGGTGGAGAGCGTGTCCCATGAGACGATCCGTCAGGTTCTAAAACGAGCTTAAGCCTTGGCTGAGGAAGAAGATGGAGGATGTGCTTGAAGTATACACAAGGCCGTATGATCCCAAGTATCCTGTTGTATGCATGGACGACTGGAGGGTAGAGCCTCTTCCTCCACAGCCAGCAAGCCTGGAGGATTATGAGTATGAGAGGAAAGGGGTTATCAATTTGTTCATGGAGCCTCTGGCTGGAGGCATGTTAAGGTATTTACTCCCTATTACATCTCGGCCACGATCCCCCGCACGAGCCTCACGAGCTTGGGCTCGGCCGCCTTCACGGTGCGGATCAGCTCTTGGATATGCACGGGCTTGAGCGCATCCGGGAAGCACTCGTCCGAGATCACCGTGAACCCCAACACCCGCATTCCCGCATGCTTGGCTACTATAACCTCCGGCACGGTGGACATCCCCACCATGTCCGCGCCTATGGCCCTCAGGAACCTGTATTCCGCCGGGGTCTCCAAGCTCGGCCCGGTCACGGCCACGTATACCCCTCTCTGAAGCCTTATCCCCTCCCTCAGGGCCACCTCCTCGGCTAAGGCTATAAGCTTGCGGTCGTAAGGCTCCGACATGTCCGGGAAGCGGGGGCCCAGCTTGTCGTCGTTCGGGCCGATAAGTGGATTGTCGCCCATCAAATTTATGTGGTCCACGATGACCACTAAGTCCCCGGCCCGGAGGTTGGGATTCATCCCCCCTGCGATGTTGGACACGAGCAGGGTCCCAGCCCCCAAGGCCCGCATCACCCGCACCGGGAACGTCACCTGCTTCAAGGTGTACCCCTCGTACCTATGGAACCTCCCCTGCATCATCGCCACCCTCTTCCCCTCTAGTCTCCCCAAGATCAGCCTTCCCGCATGGGTCTCCACCGTGGAGACGGGGAAATGGGGGATATCCTCGTAGGAAAGCACCACCTCCTTCTCCACGTGCTCGGCCAGTCCCCCTAGGCCCGTGCCCAATATGACCCCCAACTCCGGTTTGAAGTCGGTCTTAGAGCGGATGTACCCCATCGTCTCCTCGAGCTGTGCCCGCAGTTCCATATCCCTCCTCCCGGAAAAGAGCCTCCAGACGTACTGTATCCCTCGGTCAACCCAATCGCTCCAACGCTCCCGGATCTGCACCCTTGACCTCCACAACCTTTTCCCTGGCCGTCCGCCCGACCACGATCCTGACCTGGGAGCGGGCTACCTCTAAAGCATTGGCCAATACGCGCACTAAGCGCTCGTTGGCCCTGTTTTTCTCCAGAGGAGCGGCCACCCGGACTCGGAGAATGCGGTCCGGAGAGAAACCCTCTATCTTATCCTCCTTAGCTCTGGGCACCACACGGACCCGTATGCACATAGGCCCTCCTTTCGTGGCCTGAGTATAATAACCTTTTTCCCGAACCCTGTCAAGGTACTTGACAAGAGAGGAGGTTTTATATATACTTTGTTTCTAAAGCCGAAGTGGCGGAATTGGAAGACGCGGCGGACTCAAAATCCGCTGGAGCT
>DTXA01000283.1 GCA_012962735.1 Candidatus Latescibacterota bacterium | reverse complement strand
TTCACGGTTCACGTTTCACGGTTCATCGAAACAGGAAACAGAAAGCGCGAAGTCTCCCCCTCTCACCTGTCCAACCCCAACTTGGTGAGCTTATCGCGGAACGTGGATAGTTTCATCCCAAGCAGTTCGGCGGCCTTGGTTTTGTTTGCTCCAGTGTAGTCCAATGCCCGTACGATCAGGTCGCGTTCGGTGGCCTCCACGATCTCCGAAAAGGAAACCTGACCTAAGACGGGCTTTACCTGACCGGAAGACAGGATCCCTGAACGTTGGATCAGGTCTTCCAATGCTCGATAGCGACGGAGAATCTCCTGAGTGACGCCGGGTTCTGCCACACGATCCTGGGTGTCCGCCAGGAGGTCTGGACGCCGAATCTCGAGAGGAAGGTCGTCCGCGCGAAGTTCGGGGTGGGTTCCGATGACGACGAGCCGCTCGATCAGATTCTCCAATTCGCGGACGTTCCCCGGCCAGGAATAGTCCAGCAGCACCTTCATGGCTTCGGGGGACACGGTCATCCGGCGCTCCGAAGACGAGAAAAGGTCGAGGAAATGGGCGATAAGAAGCGGGATGTCCTCTCTGCGTTCGCGGAGCGGGGGGAGGGAGATGGGTACGACGTGGAGGCGGTAGAACAGATCTTCTCGGAAGCGGCCTTGCTGGACTTCCTGCTTCAGATCCACTTTCGTGGCCGCGATGACCCGGATGTCCACCCGGAGCGTTTCCGTGCCGCCGACGCGCTCGAATTCGTGCTGCTGCAAGACCCTGAGCAGCTTGACCTGGAGCGCTAAGGGAATGTCGTCCACCTCATCCAAGAAGATCGTACCGCCGTCCGCCAGTTGAAACTTGCCCACCTTGTCCCGGATGGCACTGGTGAACGCCCCCTTCTCGTGGCCGAACAGTTCGCTCTCCAACAACTCCTTGGAGAGCGCCGCACAACTGACCGCGACGAACGGTCCGTCTTTTCTCGGACTCTGGGCGTGGATGGCGTGGGCCACCATCTCCTTGCCGGTACCGGTTTCGCCGCGGATCAGCACCGTGCTGTCGGACGCGGAGATCGTATCTATCAGCTCGAAGACCTTTCGCATCGCAGGGCTTTTGCCGATCATGTGCTCGAAGCGATAGCGATCCGATAGTTGTCTCTTGAGCTGGATGTTCTCGGCTCGAACGGTCCGGAGTTCCCTCAACCGATCGAGGATAAGCAGGAGTTCTTCGTTGTCGAAGGGCTTGGTGAGATACTCATACGCCCCCAGCTTCATAGCCCGCACAGCGGTCTGGACCGTCCCATAGGCGGTGATCACGATTACCTCGGCGTCCGGTCTCCGGGACTTCACCAGCTCCAATAGCTCTATCCCGTCCATACCCGGCATCCGGAGGTCCGTCACCACCACATCGTACTCCCTCTTCTCCAACAGGTCCAGCGCCTCCTCCGCCGAGCCCGTCTCGTCGACTTCGTACCCGGCCTCCCGGATATCGTCCCTGAGGGGCACCCGGGCCACCCGGTCGTCGTCCACCAATAGCACCCGCATGGCTGCATCAGATCGCACGCAACACCACCCGGAATGTGGCCCCCTTTCCCGGGGCACTCTCCACCTCTATGGTCCCTCCGTGTTCCTGGACTATGGCATAAGATACCGAAAGCCCCAGGCCCGTACCCCCACCGGAGGGCCGATTGGAGTAGAAGGGGTCGAAGATCTTCCCTAGGTCCTCCTCGGGGATACCAACTCCGGTGTCCCGCACTTCGATACAGGCCCATCCGTCCCTGGGGAAGGTCCGCACCGTGAGCATTCCTCCCTCCGGCATAGCGGCTAAGGCGTTCAGGAAGAGGTTTAAAAAGACCTGTCCGAGGTACTGTCCGTCTCCCAAGACCTTCGGCAGATCCGGGTCGAGCTCCCGGACCACCTCCACCCCACCCTTTCTGAGCTGGTACTCGGCTAGGGCCAGTGTATCCTCCAACACCCGGTTGAGGTCGGTGAGGGCTAGGGAAAGCTCCCGTTTTTGGGATAGGTCCAGCAGCTGTCCCACCACCCTGCTGATCCGCTCCAGCCCTTCTTCTATCAGGTCCAAGTACGCCAAGGTCTGTTCGGAATCCTCCGGACGCCTCCTGATGCGGGCGATACAGCCCTGTATACCGTCTAAGGGGTTGTTGATCTCGTGCGCCACTCCAGCGGCCAGGGTCCCTAAGGCAGCCAGCTTCTCGGACTGTGCCAGTTCCCTGTACGCTCGCTCGAGTTCCCGGGTCTTCTCCCTGACCTTCTTCTCGAGATCCCGATAGAGCTCTTGGAGTTGTTCGGCCATGTGGTTAAAGGCGTCGGCCACCTCCTCGATCTCATCCCCCGTGCGCACGGCAAGTCTGTGGTCCAAGCTCCCGTCCCCGAGCCTGAGGGCGCCATCCCTTAAAGCCATAAGCGGCCGGGTCAGCATCCGGGAGAGCAGGATGCTCAGGACCAAGGCCAATCCCCCGGCCCCGATGCCGAGGACTAACAACATCCTTCTGTACGCTCGCACCGAAGCGAAAACCATCCTTTTGGGCCGACGCTCGACCAGCACCCAGTATCCCGCATCCAGCCTCCCGCTGCTGGGGAAGAGCAGCACAGGGGCGTACGATACGATGTCCTTCTGTACGCCGGACGCCACTCCGGCTTCCCCCGAGAGGACCTTCCGGGCAACCAGCTCCGGAAGGTCCTCCCTGAGCCTCTGCCCGTTGAAGCCCATACCCATCCTGGCCAGGTACTCCCCGTTCGGGTGCACCAAGGCGACCCCCTCCCCCCACTCCAACCCCCCCTCCTGTACCCGGTCCAGTATCTCCCCCGGAAAGAGGGAGGCCACCAGCTGGCCCTGTTTCCGCCTGCGGGAGTCCGAGATCTCCACCTTGTACTCCAGAGGCCCGGGGACCTCTAGGGTGGAGTCCACCACCCCACGGATCAGCCAGGCCTGTCTGCCGTCAGAGTATACCTGCACCAGCCCCCGTCCCTGGTTGTCCAGGAATATCAGCTTTCGATATACCTTACGTTGCTGGGAGAAGGTGGCTAAGATGTTTCCCACCTCCTCCTGCCACCGAGCCACCTCCAGGGTGTCGTGGGCCCCCAGCGTGTCCGCTAAGTGCTGTAGGGGGGAAATCAGGCTCAGGAAGAGCATATCCTCCTGAGTGGCCTGCAGGAAATCCTCCACCATGTGGGCCTTCATCGTCGCCGCCCGCCCGGCAGCCTCTAAGGCCATCTCGCGGAGCGCCTCCATGGTGCGATGTACACCGTAAACTCCCAAAACTCCTATGGGCACCAACGCCACCCCGAGAAGGGTGGCAGAGAGCTTCTTCCTGATCCCAGCTCGCACGGGTTAGACCCACACCTCCTCCGTGATGTGTTCGGGCCTCCTCCAGGAGGAGATCTGGTCTCGGATGTACTCCACCAGCTCCCGTATATGCACCCGCTCCTGTTCCATGGAATCCCGGTCCCGCACGGTTACGGTATCGTCCTGCATCGTCTGCGAATCCACCGTCACCCCATACGGGGTCCCCACCTCGTCCATCCGCCTGTACCTCCGACCTATGGAGTCCTTCTCGTCGTAAAATACGTTGAAGTGGGGCCGGAGTATCTCCTCTATCTCCAAGGCCTTCTCTGGCATCCCGTCCCTACGCACCAGGGGGAACACTCCGACCGTGATGGGGGCGAGCTTGGGGTGCAGTCGCAGCACTACCCTTACTTCCCCCCGCACCTCCTCCTCGTCGTACGCGTCCACTAAAAAGGCCAACAGAGCCCGGTCCACTCCACCGGATGGCTCTATTACATAGGGCACTATCCTCTTGCTGCTCTCCTCGTAGTAGTCCAGCCTCCTCCCACTGTACTCCGAATGCCGCCTGAGGTCGTAGTCGGTCCTGTTGGCTATCCCTTCGAGTTCTGCCCACCCGAAGGGGAACAGGTACTCTATGTCTACGCAGGACTTGGCGTAGTGGGCTAATTCATTCTCCCCATGAGGTCTAAGCCTCAGTCTATCCTCCCTGAGCCCGAGGTCTATGTACCACTGGAGGCGTTCCTCTATCCACCTCCTGTGCCATTCCTCGTCCGTCCCCGGGACCACGAAGTACTCTATCTCCATCTGCTCGAACTCCCGGGTGCGGAAGATGAAGTTGCCGGGGGTGATCTCGTTGCGGAATGCCTTGCCGATCTGGGCTATCCCGAAGGGGAGCTTCATCCTCATAGATTGTTGGACGTTCACGAAGTTCACAAATATCCCCTGGGCGGTCTCCGGCCTGAGATATACCACGGCGGAGTCTTCCTCGACCGGGCCCATGAAAGTCTTGAACATCAGGTTGAACTGCCTGGTGTCTGTCAACTCCCCTCCGCAGATCGGACACCTGTCCCCCTCTACATCGTCCGCTCGGAAGCGACGCCTGCAGGCCCTGCAGTCCACCATGGGGTCCGAGAAGCTCTCAACGTGCCCCGAGGCCTCCCAGACCTTCGAGTGCATAAATATGCTCGCATCCAGCCCCACGATGTCCTTCCGCTCCCGGACGACCTTCTGCCACCAGGCCTCTTTGAGGTTCCGCTTCATCTCGATACCGAGGGGACCATAGTCCCAGCAGCTGCTCAGCCCTCCGTAGATCTCGCTGGACTGGAATATGATCCCCCTGCGCTTGCACAGGGACACCAGCTTTTCCATCTTTTCAGGAGCCCTCGACATGACACCTCCTCCGGGTTCCTTAAGAAATCGGCCCGGCTGGCCGCCGGGCCTGCGGTAGAGGTAATGCCGAAGGGGGGAGTCGAACCCCCACGGAGGCAAGCTCCAGCGGATTTTGAGTCCGCCGCGTCTTCCAATT
>DTXA01000282.1 GCA_012962735.1 Candidatus Latescibacterota bacterium | reverse complement strand
ACCTGGTAGGTGCGCACTCCCCCGTCTTTCAGTTCTCCTACGAGCGTGGGCCCGCAGACCGTAACCTCATCCATCCCATCCCCGTGCACGACCAAGGCCCGCTTTGTCCCAAGGTCCTTCAGGACTTTTGCCATCTGCTCAACCCTATCGGGAGAGTATACTCCCAATACCTGTCTCCGCACCCCTGCAGGATTCGTTACAGGACCCAAAAGGTTGAAGAGGGTCCGTACCCCTATTTCCCTCCTGGGCCCTATGGCGTGCTTCATAGCCCTGTGCAGGAGAGGGGCGAACAGGAACCCGATCCCAACCTCCTCCACACACCGGGCCAACGTCTCGGGGGGAAGGTCCAGCCGGATCCCCAAGGCCTCCAAAAGGTCGGCCGAGCCGCACCGGGAGGATACCGAACGGTTCCCATGTTTAGCCACAGGAACCCCCGCCCCGGCGACCACGAAGGCCGCCACCGTGGATATGTTGAACGTCCCCGCGCCGTCCCCGCCGGTGCCGCAGGTGTCCACCGCATCCACGCCTATGGGGACCTCGGTGGCCTTCTCCCTCATGGCGTTCGCTGCTCCCACGAGTTCCTCTACCGTCTCCCCCCTCATCCTCAGAGCCACCAGAAAGGCAGCTATCTGGGCATCCGTGGCCCTTCCCTCCATGATCTCCTCCATCACGGCCCTGGACTCCGCCTCGGAAAGCGTTCCTCCGTCCACCACTCTTGCTATGGCTTCCCGTATCATAGCTCCTCCCACGGTGTGCCCCGTTATAGTTTCAGGAAGTTCCTCAGCAACATCTTCCCCCCCTCGGTCATTATGGACTCGGGGTGGAACTGGACACCTTCGACGGACAAGTCTTTGTGACGCAATCCCATGATGAGTTCATCTTCGGTCCAGGCCGAGACCTCTAAGCAGGAGGGGAGGCTCTCCCTCTCCACCACGAGCGAATGGTACCTCACCGCCAAAAATGGCATGCTCAGCCCTTTGAATACTGTCTTACCGTCGTGTAATACCCGGGAAACCTTCCCGTGGACCGGGACAGGGGCCCGCACCACCTTCCCCCCGAAGGCCTCCCCTATGCACTGATGTCCTAAACAGACCCCGAGTATGGGTACCTTCCCAGTGAGCCTCCGGACGAGCTCCACACATATCCCTGCCTCTCTGGGGGTACAGGGCCCCGGGGAAAGCACGATGCGCTCGGGCCCCATCCTTACGACCTCGTCCACGGCCACCTGGTCGTTGCGCACCACCTCGAGCTCTGCTCCCAGTTCCCCTAAGTACTGCACCAAGTTGTAGGTGAAGGAGTCGTAGTTGTCCACCACCAAAATCATGACGCCTCCTTTGAGCCTCATCCGGATTCCTCGGCCATCCGGACGGCCCTGACCAGGGCCTCGGCCTTGTTCAAGGTCTCCTCGTACTCCCGTTCGGGGACAGAATCCGCCACGATCCCGGCCCCCGCCTGAACCGATGCCCTGCCGTCCCGGAGGATTACCGTGCGTATGGCTATGCAGGTGTCCATGTTCCCCGAAAAGTCCAGGTACCCCACAGCACCAGCGTACACACCCCTCCGCTCGGGCTCCAGTTCGTCTATGATCTCCATGGCCCTCACCTTGGGAGCACCGGAGACGGTACCCGCCGGAAAGCACGCCTTTAGGGCCTCGAGGGCATCGGAGCTTCCTTTTAAAGTCCCCCGCACGCTCGATACTAAATGCATCACGTGGGAGTATCGCTCGACCTCCATAAATGCCGGCACGTGCACGCTCCCGAACTCGCTGACCCTTCCTATGTCGTTCCTCCCCAAGTCCACGAGCATAAGGTGTTCCGCCCTCTCCTTTTCGTCAGCCAGAAGCTCCCTTTCGAGCTTTTTATCCTCCTCCTCGGTGCGGCCCCTGGGTCTGGTTCCGGCTATGGGTCTGGTCTCCACCCAGCTCCCATCCACCCGGACCAGCATCTCGGGGGACGCTCCGGCAAGTTCCATATCCCCGGTGTCCAAGTGGAACATATAGGGCGAGGGGTTTACGAGCCGGAGCCTCCGGTATATGTCCAGCCCCCCCACGGACACTTCCCCGGAGAACCTCTGGGAAAGCACGACCTGGATGACATCTCCTGCGTAGATGTATTCCCTGGCCCGGCGCACCATCTCCGAGAAATGCCCACGGGACATGTTGGACTCCGGAGAGAACGACCTCCTGCCGGGCGCCGGAAGGGGGTCCACAGGGCGCAGCAGAAGGCGCTCCCATTCGGCCGTACGCTCCAACGCCTCCTGGTAGGCCTCCTTTGCCGGGAGGTCCGGCTTAGCTAAGGCGACGATGACGAGCTCCCTGCGCACGTTGTCGAAGGCCAATATCCTGTCGAAGAACATCCAGAACATATCGTCGCAGACGGGTTCCCTTTCGTCCGGGAGGCGCTCCCAGAGCCGGACGGCGTCGTACGACATAAAGCCGACCGCTCCCCCTACGAAGCGTGGGAGCCCGGTTAACCTCACGGCCCGGTACTTCCGCAGGAGACCCCGAAGGACGTCTAAGGGCTCTGCTTCCACTTCTTCTACTCCCTCCGGTCCCTCCACGACCACCCGCTTCCCCTGGGATCGGAAGGTCAGGAACGGCCCAGTACCCAAGAAGGAATACCTGGCTATGTGCCGTCCCCCTTCCACGCTCTCCAACAGGAACGCCCTCAGGCCGCCCCGACGGAGCTTCAGGTACGCCGAGACCGGGGTTTCCGTGTCCGCAAGCACGCCCCGGGCGACCGGGACGAGGATACCTGACTCTGCAAGTCTCTGAAATTCTTTAAAATCCGGTCGGACCGTTGACATTTACCCTCCTTTCCTCCAAAAGAAAAGGCCACGGGGAGGATATGCCCGTGGCCTTTCTCTGTTGCCTTATATTCCTATCCGCCGCAAGGGCATACCCTCCCACCTATGTGGCCACGCCACCAAGCCCACCACTGGAAGGATATGCCCTT
>DTXA01000281.1 GCA_012962735.1 Candidatus Latescibacterota bacterium | reverse complement strand
TCATGCTTTTCAAAGCTAAATTAATCAAAATTTGGGGGGATGTCAACATATTTAGAGAACGAGCCCGATGACCCCTAAGGAGGCCAGGGTCACCACGACTCCAGCCAACATCACGTCCAAGGCTATGGCGGGAAGAACGATTTTGAAAGGCACCCCGAAAGGGTGGCCACGGCCCAGGACCCTGTCAGAGTGGTATAGGAGGTCGGAGATGTTCCTTATTATGGGGGTCCAGACGAACGAAGGTTCCAGACGGGAGCGGGGGGGAAGGTAAAGGCTCTGAGCGTAAGGTATGTCCAGCCTACGGAGGCCGATGCTGCCAGGGCTGAGAAGAGGTTCACCCCCCTTGCGACTCACCTATGGGGAACAGCGAGAAGAGGTGGGGACCGTGCAGTACAGGGGATATCCCGTCGGATGCGCTATCCCGAGCTTGCAGGCCGATGTGATAAGCTCCCCGCTTCCGACCGACCGTCGCCTCCAGGGCCTTCTGATCGAGCTTCGCCCTTATCATGAAGGATGGATGCTTGGATGTGCCTATGTACCTGACCTGCCCCTCAAGGGTATCCAAGGCGTACAGCGTCTCCTCCATAGGGGTGTTGGGGTCCACCACCTGGACTATATAAACTGTCCTCATCAGGGTAGCGTAGGCTATCTCGGCCTTGAAGCCGCCAGTGGCGTTGAGCAGTACCTACCTCCCCTTCCTGCGCTCGTCCCTCACAAGCCCGGCGAGCTCTGACACGAGTGAGCGCAGCCCCCTCATCTTGAACCTGCTCTCTTTGTACGTAAGGTTCCTCATCTCCACAACTTCTGCCTCGTACCCCTTCCCTCTGTAGTGCGCTCCAAGGCCTCGGCACAGATCTTCCCCTTTAGGACTGCCCCCTGGGAAGTACCTCTCCCAGTCACAGGGAGCTAAGAACTTGGGAAAGTGCCCGTAGAGGGCCCTGAAGGCATCGACAAGGACGTAAGGCCTCCCCCTCACGAGCCTGAGGACCTCCACCTCCTCAGGGTCCTGGTAACCCAAGTACCTCAGGGGGTCGACGAAGGCCCTCCTCCTCACGAGGTCCCCCAGCACGGACCAGCCGAGGGGGGATACAGGATGCGGGAACCTCTCGTCGAAGAAGGCCCTGGTCCAGACGGGCCCTATGGTGGTTAT
>DTXA01000280.1 GCA_012962735.1 Candidatus Latescibacterota bacterium | reverse complement strand
TGATGATCAAGGCCCAGCCGACGACGACGATGATCCAGGTGATCTTCTTCGCTATCTCGGCCACGGCCAGAAATATCGTTAATAGGGCCAACACCCCGATCGGGTCGATCAGCGAGTTCAGCAGGGTCGCCTCGTCGGGGAGGACGAGCTGGATCGCCTTGACGACCAACTGTCCGATCCCGTGGGCGACAGTGTAGATGAAGGCCAGGATCTGACCGAGGATATCCTTATATCCTTCTGCGCCTGGTCCCTCCTTCTGGAGGGCCCAGGCGGTGGGTTCGAGGAGTTGAGCCGCTCCTAGTCCTAAGATTGCGACGGACCTCTTCATTTGTCTTACCTCCTCAATTGGCCCTATTATAACACGCCCTGGCGAGCGAGTTTGAAGAGCTGCGCTCGGAATCGGTGGGAAGGGGTTATTTTAGACTGGTCTTGGAGAAATCGATCTCATTGCTACAGCGTGCTTGCTATTCTGTCATCCAAATTACAGATATCTCGTAAGGAATGTGCTATGAAGGGGCGAGCGTGGTCATCGATGGAGAAGGGATGATTGATAAAGAGGGCAAAAAATCTCATCCATTCTGAAGGAGGTGGCGGTGGAAGGTGCGATCGAAGCATTAGATTTAGATGAGGTGATAAGGCCTTATAGTAGGCGGGCGGTCTACCACGAAGGGGAGTATGTCTATCTTCCGGGCGATCCCAGCGATACCCTCTACCTGATCATCGAGGGGCGTGTGAAGCTATCCTATCCCGGCCGGAACGGCCGGGACCTGACTTTGACGGTCTTGGGAGAGGGGGAGCTCTTTGGAGAGATGGCCCTGGTCGGAGGGGAACGGCGGGAGCTGGCAGCCGAGGTCATGGAGCGGACCTCCATCTGGGTGATTGACAAGCAGGATTTCCTCCGACTCCTCCGCGAGAGAGAGCGCCTCCCCCTCCAGGTGATGGAGCTCTTCCTCCTCCGATTGAAACGGCTAGAGGAGCGGATGATGGAGCTGATCCTCCACGACCCCCTGGTCAAGCTCTCCCTCCTCTTCACCCAAACCCTCCAAGAAGACGGTGGGGAGTCACTGGATTTGAGGGAATTGATCAGAGTGGCAATGGCCGATGGGGCCATTGCCACTCCCCCCCTCTAGGAGTTTGGAGGAGGTAGCAAGACCCATCCCCGATTAGCTTCTTAGGACGAGGAGAAGCGCCACAGCCGCTATGGCGATGAGGCCAATGGTTATCCAGGTCATCCTTGTCTGCCTTTGGGCCTCTCTCTTCCGGATCTCCTTGATCGCCGAGGTGAGGGCCACCGTCCCGCGGAGGATCCCCTGGGAGAAGTCCCCCTCTGAAAAAGGGGGCATGATCTCCTGTTCCATGATCTCCCCCAGCTTCTCGTCGGTAAGGAGCTTGTTCAAACGCCTCCCTGCATCGAGTCGGACCTTCCCGTCCTGCAACGCGACGAGGAAGAGGAGATCGTCCCGGCCTAAGTCCCATTCGCGGAAGACCTCGACGCTGTAACCCTCGATGTCGAGCGGCGCGGTGCTCTCCACCGTCAGGATCACCAGCCTGTTCCCATACTTCTCCTCCATCGTCCCCAAGATGAGGGCGAGGGCGATCTCGGTCTTGGCATCGATGATCTCGGCATAGTCGGAGACATAACCGCTCTGCTCGGGGACCTCCGCCCCGTTCGCCGCCCCCGGGAGAGCCAGGACGATGAGCAGCAAGATCGGGAGAGCTAAAGAGGAGAGCCTGTTCATTATCCCCTCCTAACGGATCATTATAGTCCAGAACATCTGAGGGGAGTCAAGGGGTTGATCACAGAATAGCAAGCGGCTAATGTTGGATTAGCAAAGGCTA
>DTXA01000279.1 GCA_012962735.1 Candidatus Latescibacterota bacterium | reverse complement strand
TAGGCTCAGGATTGGTCACTTTCACCTGCAGGGAAAGAGGTCCTTCAATCATGTTGATCAAATTGGCCCCCACATTGCCACTGGGCCCCGGATCAACAGCGACCACCTCTGCTTCCGCAACTGCTCCTACGGTTCCTGGCACGGTGACTTCCTCAACAGTGGTAAACCTGATAGTCATCCCAGCCGAGGTAGCAACCACCGTGCCCTTGGGCACGGTCACAGGCTGGTTGATGTTGTTGATAAAAAAGACCATGCCTCTGGCTGGCTCATCGGGGGCATCTTTTGTGCCGGTAACCGGAATCCGGGCGGTTCCTCCAACCTGAGCTTGCACCGCCCGGGCCGGGATCTGCCCCGTCTGGTAGTTGAGTGTCTCCACCTCGGGATCGGCCTCAACCTGGACCGTGGCATCCACCCTCTCGTTGGCCAAGGCCAAGAACTTGTTAGGCCTGGGTACAGGAGGTCCCAGACGCACTTTCGAAAGGGGTTCCCAGAGCTCCTCATCCGCAAGGGTCATGAGCTTCTCTAACGCCTCCTTCCCCCCCTCTATCAGGGCCATCATATCCCGGGGGACCCCGATTCCGAGGACCTCATCTGCCCGGGCCACATCCAAGACCTTCCCCTCCCGCACCACCCCTAACCTACATCCGTCCCTTCTCAACGTCGCCAAGCGCATATTCCCTCCCGAGTCTAACTCATCCAGGGTCCGCACCATTCCTCCAAGGCGTCGCAGATGGCCGATATGTTCTCCAAGGGCACATCAGGCTCGCACTCGGCGTGGAGCATAAGACCTCCCTTGTCGTCCCCTAAGACGTCTATCGCCTCCCTTATGTGGTCCCGGATCTGGGAAGGTGTCGCGAAGGGGAAGAGCTGACGGTCCAGGTCCAGGTTGATGCAGACCTTACCCTTGGCCCTCTCCGCCAGGCCTTTGAGGGTGTTGGGCCGAACCTGAGGGTTGAGGATGGTAACTCCTGCTTCCACGAGGTCCTCCGCTATCTCAAGTATGTGGCCATCGGAGTGGAGGTACACCGACACCCCCTCGTCCCGGCAGAGCCCGAACATCTCGGCGTAGCAAGGCCTAAGGTACTTCCGGAAATGTCGGGGACTTATGGGCAGTCCCTTCTGGGTGCCCAAATCGTCCCCGAAGGTCATCATCTCGACCCCAAGTTCCAGCCACTTCCTTATGCGCTTTACGTTATGGTCTAAGACCATATCTATAAGCCGCTCCAGTCTGGAATCCCCCTGGGCTATGTCCAACATAAAGTTCTCGAAACCCCTCAGGTAATACAGCCGCATATACATAAACCCGTGTTCCAGCCCGCCGGTGGCCAATCGGCCCTCTTGGATGGCACGTTCTACGTTCCAGGCCGCGGCATCCCAGTTCACCTGGGCCAGGGGGTCCGGCGGCCGAAAATGGTCCATAGCCTCCCAATCCTCCAAGGGCCCCTCCACCACAAGCCCGTCCAGTCCCTCGCAGACGTTCTCCCAAACGCATCCCCAGGCGTCGGTGTAGCAGCCTTGGCGGTAGGTCTCTACCTCGATTCTATCGAAGTCCCTGGAACCCTCCCTATAGTCCGGGAAGATGCCGGGATGGTCCAGGACGATCCGTTCGACCTCCTCCCGGTACTTCCTCCAGGTGGCGGGCATTATACTGACCGCCGCCGGGATCCACTTGGGCCCCCGGAATTCGGCGGCCCGTAGGAAGTTGTCCGTGCGCTCGTCCTTGGGGTGTCCGAGATGTCTGGGCTGCATAGCTTCTCTCCTCATACAAATAGCCCCAAAAAGTTCTTCGCT
>DTXA01000278.1 GCA_012962735.1 Candidatus Latescibacterota bacterium | reverse complement strand
GTGAACGATCATTTCTTGGAGATATACTCGGGGTACACCCCGAGGAACCGGGGTTTTCGGTCGTGCGGGTTGCACCCCATCCGGCCGGGATAGCACAGTGCCAGGGTAGGGTTCCCACCTTAGTATGCCCTGGAACCTCAGGGCCTACATCCTGCTGCCTGGTGCCGGAGAACTATGGGCGAACGGTGAGAAGGTCACCACGGAGAGCCTTCCGGACGGGATGGAGAGGCTGGCTGTGCGGGGAAGGTATGGGGGGCAAGCCCTAAGGCTGAGGAGGAATACTTGAAGGGGATGGCTTTTATGCTGGGATTTTAAGTCTTGAACACCACCCCCACCAGAAACGCTCCCCCCCGGGGCCGGAGGAGCTTTCCGAGGAGCTCGAAGGCCCAGGACGTCCGGACCCCCCATGTGGACGGGGGGAAGTGCACGCATCCCTGTGTCCGCACCGGCCCGTAGGGCTTCAAGAGGCGTAGCAACTCCTCGTATCCGAAGAAGTGGGCCTCCGAGAAGGTGGTAGGGCTCTTGCGGGCCTCCTCCCGGCGCCGCCTGGCGAACTGGGACCGGCTGTGCAGGACGCCTACCGCCATCCTTCCCCCCGGCCGCACGCACCTCCACATCTCATCGAGTACCTGCTCGAGTTTGGGGACGAACTCCAACACTGCCACAGCGACCACGACGTCGAAGCTCCCCCCACGGAAGGGGAGGACCAGGGCGTCCCCCCGGACGAAGGGGACCTCCGGGAGCTGCCCCCGGGCTGCAGCCAACATTCCCTCGGATAGGTCCAGGCCCACCACCCTCATTCCCAGACCCTGCCTGAACCACCTGGTCCAATGTCCGGTTCCACACCCCACCTCCAAAACCCTCTCCCCCACCTTGGGCTCCAACAGCTGCAGGAGCGCCCTGCGCTCGGCCTCGTCCACGGCCCTGCCCAGGGGGGTTTCGTACCAGTCTTCGTACCGACTGGCCAATTCGTCCCACATCCTGTGCTCCTCAGGCCCGGAAGACGATGTACTCCCACGGCCCCAACGGCGCCGGAGGATTTATCCTGCTCCCTTCGATCCGACAGAGAAGGAACTGGGGCACAGACCAGGGAGGGTCCTCCCTGCCCCCCAGGGGGTTCTCATACAAAACCACGCCGTGGCCCATCCTCTGGTGGAAGTTGATGAGACGGATAGTCCGCACGTCTATGAGCTCTCCGAGGCCTCTTTAGTCCAGAGTCCAGGCGGCCGTGCCGTCCAATAGGAGGCTCCGGCAGAGCCATTTCCTAAGCTTTTCTGAGCTGCGGTCTGGCGGTAAGACTTGTTCCAGGGCCCATAGGAGAAGTTCTCGACCTCGGTCCCCAGGGGCTCGACCAGGCGGTTCTGCTCCAAAAGGGCTATGGAACGCACCAGGTCGGGGCCGGAGGTCTCCGAGTATCCCCAGTAGTGGGGCCGGTGCACGGGGAGCTCCCCTCCGGCCTGGGCGCAAAGGCACAGGACCTCATCGTAGTATGCCCTCCAAAACCTGGGTCCAGAGGGCACACTGCGGCGGAGGCCGGCCTCCCTCTCCAGTCCACCATGATCTGCCAGGGCCAGCCACGTTCGGACCTCCTTTAGGGGGTCACTTTGAAATGATAAAGGGGATTGACAACATGGGCCTTCTTCCGATATTTTGTC
>DTXA01000277.1 GCA_012962735.1 Candidatus Latescibacterota bacterium | reverse complement strand
TGGATCGCCAGACGCATCGCGAGCTTCTTGTGGCCGATCGTGTTTCCGCCGTACTGGGTGTTTGTGCTGTAGATGGTGTCCCCCTCGAGGTCGATGTATATCCTGCGCAGGTGGACGTTCTTGCTCACCCCGCCCTCTAGCTCCCCCGCGGAGTGAAGGAACCTGAAGAACGCCGGGGAGCTGCCCAGCCTCTTGAACTCCTGATATCCTGGCCGGTAGAGCAGGACGGAGGAGTGCGCGACGTAGCTCGAGTCCGTGAGCTGGACGCATGGCAGGGAGAACACCGAGTTCGTCGGGCCCAAGCAGAAGAAGCACACGTACATCCGGTGCCCCCGCATGGAATCCTTCAGGAGCTCATGGATTTCCCTGAGCCCCTCATCCCTGTCAATGGAGTTCAGATGGGGGCCGAGGTCGACTCCCTTGGGCAGGAGGAACTTGGTGTTTTTCTCGTCCCTCGCCTGGTCGTAGTACCCGTCGAAGTGGACGGTGTGCCCCTCGATCGCGAGCTTCCTCTCCTCGCCGCTCTCGATCGCCTGATCCCTGATGTAGCGGGTATCCTCCGGCGAACCGTCGCAGACGAATACCTCGTCCGGGTCACAGAGCTCCACATACTTGGCTACAAACTCGTGGAGGGTGGGGTTGTCTAGGGCCATGAGCTTCCCGTAGCTTTTCCTGCCCAATTTTCTCTCCAGAAGGTCCCTCATCTTTTCGACCCCCTGTTCATTACATAGCCTTTTATTCAATAAAAAGTTAAGCTTATAAGTCTTCTCGTTAACAAAATGTTAAGGGTCAGGAATGAGGGAACTCGACAGGAAAATCTTGCTGCAGCTCCTGAGGGACGGCCGGCAGTCGGTGGTCCGGCTCGCGGGGAGGGTCGGGGCCTCCAGGCAGACGGTCGCGCGGAGGCTGGAGCAGCTCAGGGAATTGGGGGTGATAAGCTCGTTCACGGCGAGGCTGGACCCGGAGAAGCTCGGCCTGGGCACGAGGGCCTACATCTTCCTCAGCGAGGCGCCCCAGGCCAAGATCAGGAGGAGAAACGAGGAGGTCATCAGGAAATTGCATCAGGTTTCGGGTTTTCACCGCCTCTTCGGGGAGTACAGCGCGATCCTAGAGGTCAGGGTGAGGAACAGCGGGGAGCTCACGGCGCTCGTCAAAAAGATCCACAGGTTGAGGGGGGTCAAGGAGACCAAGACGTTCATAGTCCACTCGACGGTGAAGGACGGGCCGGAGGAGCCGTTCGTCGAGGCGCTGATCAAGGGAGCCGGGAAGTGAGAAAAGGTCTCGGCGGGGAGTGAGCGTTCAACTTTCGAACGTCCTCATAGCCTCCCCACAGCACCCGGGTGAGTAACATCACCCTCGACAGCTCATCCAGCTTCCTGAGGGCCTCGCTCCTCGTATTGGGTGAGTTCGGACAACTTTTGCGCCTTCTGCTTACGAGTGGCCCCGACATCGAGGAACTTATTAGGAGCACCTCCTCAGCGTCTGGGGTGTAGCCGACTCAAACTAACAACTTTCTGTTGAGGATTTCCAGCCCCGGATAGAGGGGGGACGTTGTGATGTACTTATTTTTAAGTTTTATATACATCACGATGTCCTTTTTCACCGAATAGCAGAAATTTTATCAAACGCGCGACATAATAACACGTGAAGCGCCTTTTCCTCCTCCATCTGTAAAAAACCCGCGCCATAGGGTGGAGGTGATGTCATGGTCAGGGGGAGTGAGGGGGCCCGGCTGCTGGGGCGCCACCCGAGGAAGTTCAGCCCCAGCGAGAGCGGGCGGGGGTATTACTATTGCGAGAGGTGCGGGGCGCCGGTCT
>DTXA01000276.1 GCA_012962735.1 Candidatus Latescibacterota bacterium | reverse complement strand
GTGGTTGTGCAGGTAGGCTATGGCTCCTGAACCCTTTATGAGGGCCACGAGCTCCTTGTCGTACGGGACCACGAGCCGTTCGTACGCCTCGGGGCCGAGCTGTGTGGAGGCGTATTCGGGTCCTATGATACGGAACGCATCCACCCCCCCTTCCAACAAAGCCCGTACCCCTTGCATAACCCTGCGGTGCCCCTCCCGGACGAGGGACTCCATCATATCCGGGGCGTCCGCCCACAGCAGACAGAAGTCCTCCGGGGAGAAAAGCTCTGCGGGCAGGCAGATGCCGTCGGGAATCCCCGCCAAGGCCATCCCATCATCCCCTATCTCGGCCCTGTGACGGTGGAACTCTTCGGCAGCCCGGGCAATACGCTTCCTGTCCAGCCTGAAGGGGACCTTCAGGAACCGCTCCCCGTCCTGCGGGGTCCGACAGGGAAATTCCACCCGGGCGCTCGTGCGCTCGGTGGTGCGGGAGACCGCCCTGAACTCCCCAGCCGAGGTGTGCCAGACCGTGATGCTGAGGTTCCCTTCGTAGAGGGATTCGGCCCGGACATCCTCGCCGAACCAGTCCAGCCCTCCCCCGGTGTACACGTGGACATCGGCCTCCTTAAGGAGCCTCCCGCCGAGCTCCGAATCTGGCCCTACCCTGCCGAATCCCTGCGGTGAGACGGGAACCTGATCCACATCCCGACACCGAAACGCAGCCTCAAGCCTTTCCCGAGAGGTCATATATCTCCTCCTGAGGAACGATCGGGGGCTAAGCGAAAAATTTTTAGGGCTATATCATCCCTCCTCCCCCAAAAGCCGAAGGATGTTGCCCCCCAGGATCAGGTCCTCCTGGTCGGGGGGAAGGTTCAAAACCTTAATCCTGGCCAGTTCCACCCCGCAGTGGAGCCCGGGGCCGTCCGAGCCGAAGATTATCCTCTCAGAGCCGAGCTCCTCCACAGCCCTCTCCAGCCACTCGTGCAGGCATACACCCGAGGTATCTAAGTAGATGTTGGGGTAGTGCTTCGCCAGCCAGATAGACTCCAAGTGCGCCTTCTGGTTGCGGGAAAGAAACGACCCGAAGTGCGCTATGACGATCTGGACTTCCGGATACTCCTGAGCTGCATACCGCAGGGGCATCGGCTCGCCTAAGGGATCGCAGAGCACCGGAACCTTGTAAGGGGCCACCGCGTCCATTATCTCCCGGTTGGGGGTGCCGTGGAGCTTGAGGCCCCTGAGGCCCAGCCCATCGAAGGCCCTTTTGAGCATATCTTTGACCCTGCCCCTGTCGTATTCCTGATGTACCTTGGCGAACCCATAAAGCCTGTCGGGGTATCTGGATACTATCTCCGCGGTCTCCTCGTTGGCTTCGACGAAGGAGCCCAGGCCTATGGGCAGGACAACAGCCCTGTCTATCCCCACCTGGTCCATCCTTCTGAGGCTCACCTCTATGTCCTCGAACGTGGACCAGCTCGCTGTGAGTTCGTCTCCATGTCCGGCGTGGATGTGGGCGTCTACGATCATGTTCTCCTCCCTTTGAGGTCTTCCGTCCATATGGCCTGAAAATACCCCTTAGACGGAGGGTTGTCAAGGGGTTTGTGGTCTCCATATCTAAGAGAGGATATCATATGCCTCCCAATCTAAAGGCCACCTCTCCTTGGCCTCGTGGCATCCGTCTATAGTCACCCCCCATCCCCTGTGGTCATATGTTTGGACTGCTGCCTGTCCATATCGCATGGGTTTCCGAAGAGGTGTACGACCAGGATGGCCTGGGTTCGTGGGGTGATCTTGCGCTCTACGTCCTCGGGGTCCATGTTGTAGGTCTCGTCCACGTCGGCGAATACCAGGATGCAGTTCTGGTATAGGATGGGGACCACAGTGCCCGCATCCGTATCGCCTGTGAGGCCGAAGAGGTTCTGGGAACGGATGGCCTCGGCGGTCAGCTCTACTCCCTCTCCCCGAACGGGGTCCTCGGGGGGAAGGGGCACTTCCGGTGCGGGGCGCCTCCCTCTATCGCAAGCTTGGCCATCTCTCCTCCCATGTATACCATCCGACCTGGTCTAAAGCCTCCAGGGCGGCCCGGTAGTTCTCGGCCTTGGTCCCCGCCATCAGACTGTGGGAAGCTCCAAGGATGAACCCTCCGCCCTCCTTGCACCCGAGGACTACCCTCCGGGCCTCCTCTTCGACCTGTTCAGGGGTCCCTCGCACCAGGAGGTCTACGTTTATACCCCCCCATAGGGTCAGCCTGTGGCCGAAGTCCCTTTTCAGGCCGACTATGTCCTCCTCGGGTTGGATCGACTGGTAACAGTCCACCCCGGCCTCTATGAACATATCCAGAAGGAGCCTGTTCTTGCCGCAGGAATGGAAGATGGCAGGAGCGTTGTGTCGTTTCACATGGCCGCACAGCACCTTCATACCCGGAAGTATGGCCCTGCGGAAGGTCTCTGGGGACATCATGGGACCCGTGCTGCTTCCATAATCCGCCTCTAAGAACACCGTGTCCACCCCCCTGGCGAACAGGGCATCTATCGTCTTCCGGGCCTCCTCCGACCCCCGCACCCTTTCCTCCCTCACCCCGTCCGGGTCTCCGGCAAGGCGGATCATCCACTCCTCCATACCGAAGGGGCTCGGGTACGATGGCCTGACCCTTCTGCCCAAGCGGGAGATGACGAAATGCGTCTCCCCGAGCTCCCTTACCACATGGTCTATGAGCTCGAACTCAGAGGGATCTGGCTCCGGGGACGGCTCCCACAGGTCTGACGGGGGCTTCTGGGGCTCGAGAGCCTTAGGGGCCATCATCACCAGGTCCTCGGTCAGGGGGCTGTACCGGTATACGTTCCCCTTCCAGTCCCTCCAGGTCTCCTCGTCGAGCTGCTGAAGCGGCTCTGGCTGGAACCCCTTTGGAGGGACCATCGAGACAGTGACCCCATCCAAGCCCATGGCCCACACAAACTCCACCACATCCCTCTTCTGGCTCTCCACTACCTCGTCCCTCCTCCCCTCCCAGTAGGCCTTTATCTCCTTGAAGTGCCCTCGCCAGAAGGACGGCCTGCCCAAGACCTGCTCTATGATGCCGTGCTCGAAGATGTACTCCATCACCGGCACCCTGTCTGGCTCCCTGTGCTCTAAGGCCGTCAACACCCGTTCCTTTCCTGTCATATCCCATCCCCTCTACAGAAAT
>DTXA01000275.1 GCA_012962735.1 Candidatus Latescibacterota bacterium | reverse complement strand
TCCCAACACTCCAACACTCCAATACTCCAACACTCCAAGACCCCCTTGAGGCAGAAGCTCACCCAGGCAAGGGCCCCATCAGAGTTTATTTGGGGGAGCACTAGCTCCGGGACATCCGGATGCAAGTAGATAGGATGACTGTCGCGGATACGTGCTAACTTAAAACCGAATGCCTCAGCACACGCCGTTGCCTCCGAAAACCTGATATTCTTCGACCCGGAAAGTAGCTTTTTCAACAGCCTGCGTTTTCTCATTGGCTTCGTTTCGCCTGTTTTCAACACCTCCCGAGATTCTATTGAACTTTGATGAGTTTCAAGTAGATTTCGGGAGTAGGACCCCCCCATGTTAGAATGACCTTGTTTTGAAATGCACTTCACGGGACAAGTTGCTTCCAACAGCTTCCATCTTTGAAGAGCGTGTACCCCGCGGTCAAGGTTTGAAATTGTTTCAGGATGTGCTCCGCTAAGCGCCTTTCCCAGTCCTCCCAGAAGACCAGCAAGCCCTTCTGCTGGTTGGCCAAGCGCTTGCGGAGTTCCTGGACTTTGGCCCCAGGGACCTCCTCCAGCAAGGCCAAAAGCGCTTCCAGTCCCCTTGCACCGCGGTCAAGGAGCGGGGAGCGCCTTGGGGGGAGACCGGGGGGAACAGGCCGGAGAGTTCTCCGGCTAAGGAATGGAAGTCCTCGGAGCGGGAAATCGCCTCCTCCATCTTCTGGGGCGCTTGCTCCCACGCCTCGATGCGGGAGACGATCACCCGCTCGCGTTGGGCTGAGTCCAGGACCCGTCCCCGTTCGGCTTCCTCCCGGATGGTCTTGTAGGCCGTCCGCTCCACCTCGGCGTCCAAGCGAGCGACTTCGCCAAAGAGGTGGCCCAGGTCGAGTTGGTGGGGGATCTCCTCGCCCAAGGCGGCGTGTACCCCCGCGGCAATTCCTTGGGCCTGATCGGAGGCCCCCTGGCTGAAGGGGAAGCCTTGCTCCTTCACCTCTAACAGCCGTACCCCCCAGGTGTCCCCCTCCCGATGGTCCTCCTGAGAAAGTAGGAGCAACGCGGTGGAGTGCGGCTACACCACTCCCAAAATCGGGCTGCGGTGGAGGAACAGTTCGGCTCCCAGGCCCGTGCCCGTCTCCTCGTAGACGAGTTGGCGTTGGAAGGCCATAACCTCCTTTGGGGCCCGGGCGATCCCCTCCGAGAGGCTTCGCCGTGAGCTCAGCCGAACGGTAGCCTATGGAACGGTGGGTCCTCAAGAC
>DTXA01000274.1 GCA_012962735.1 Candidatus Latescibacterota bacterium | reverse complement strand
TCGAGGATCGCCGTCAGCCCCTCCACCCCGAGGAAGTCGCTCATCCGCAGGTAAACGAAGGCCTCCTCGAGGCCGAACCGCTCCAAGGGGTAGAGGGCCGCCTTCACCCCCACCCCAAGCCCCTCTGCCCCCGCAGGGAGAACAGCAAGGGCTGTGAACAGTGCCACAAACAAGGCTAGGGCGACAGACCTTCTCATCCGCTCCTCCTCTCGACCTGCTCGGATCTTCCCCGCTCTATCGATTCAGGGGAAGGAGCGCGGCCAGCCTGGATGGGGATCTTCGTTACCGATGACGGGGATATTTGCCCACCTCCACTCCCTATGTTATAGTTCCTGAAGAGGTGAACAAGGTTTTGAAGAAGATCCTCGTCTGCAGCGCCTGGCCCTATGCCTCGAACGTCCCCCACCTGGGGAACCTCATCTCTTCATTGCTCTCGGGCGACGTCTTCGCCCGCTACTACAAGCTCCGGGGCCATGAGGTCCTCTACGTCAGCGGCTCCGACACCCATGGCACCCATATCGAATACGAGGCCTTCAAACAGGCCATCAGCCCCAAAGAGCTTTCGACCCGGATCCACAACGAGATCCTGAAGATCCTGGAGGGATTCGAGATCGACATGTTCTATACGACCACGGAATCTCCCACCCATTACCGCTTCATCCGCGATATCTACCTGAAGATGGAGGCCAACAGTTACATCTTCTCCCGCGAGGAGGAGCGGGCCTTTTGCCGGAACTGCCAGAAGTTCTTGGCCGACCGCTTCATCCAGGGGACCTGCCCGCATTGTGGATCTCCGAAGGCCTACGGCAACCAGTGCGACGACTGCGGAACGCTCTTGGAGCCGGAAGATCTTCTAGAGCCCCGCTGCCGCATCTGCGGCCAGAGCCGGATCGTCTTCAAGAGGACCCGCAACTGGTATCTGGACCTCCCTAAACTGGAGTCGGAGCTCAAGGCCTTCGTGACCTCGCGGGCCTTCAGCGGCAATGTCCAAAAGTTCACGGAGAACCTACTGGCCGAGGGCCTTCAGCCCCGGGCTGTCACCCGGGATCTTGTGTGGGGCATCCCGGCTCCGTTTGCCGGGGCAGATGGGAAGGTGCTCTACGTCTGGGCGGAGAACGCCCTCGGCTATGTGTCGGCCACCATCGAATACTTTGAAAAGCAGGGTGACCCTGACGGCTGGAAGGATTTCTGGTTCAGCGATGATGTCTTTCAGATCTACACCCAGGGCAAGGATAACATCCCCTTCCATACGATCTTCTTCCCCGCCCAGCTCCTCGCTTCCCAGGAGGGTTACCACCTGCCGGATCAGATCTCGGCCACAGAGTACTTGAACTGGATCGGAGGCGAGCAGTTCTCCAAGACGAGAGGGATCGGGATCTACTGCGACGATGCGCTCCAGCTCCTCCCCGGCCTCTACTGGCGCTTCTATCTCCTCTACGCCCGCCCTGAGAAGAAGGATGTCGACTTCTCCTGGGAGGAGTTGGGGACCACGGTCAACGGGGTCCTCATCGACAACATCAGCAACCTGGTCAACCGCGTCATCGCGCTGGCCAACCGGCTCTACGATGGGCAGGTTGAGGCAGACCCCGAAGGCAGGGTGTTGGAGCAGGTTCAGAAGACAAAGGATCAAGTCGAGCGGGAGATCGAGGGGGGAGCGCTCGCCCCGGCGCTCCGGCGGATCGCTGAATTAGCCGTCTTTGGGAACCACTACTTCCAGGAGGAGC
>DTXA01000273.1 GCA_012962735.1 Candidatus Latescibacterota bacterium | reverse complement strand
GGAGGTTCGACGGGGGGGATTGGATAGAGTTCTGGGGGAAGTACAACCGGAGGGAGGGTCGAGAATACCCCGACCTGTACCAGGACCCGTACAACAGGGAGAACGTATACTGGCTCTCGGTGGAAGAGAGTCCAGGCCTACGTATGGCCGAGGAATCCGGGGCTATGAGGCACGAGGAATGTCGTCGGCCCCTCTCCTACGACCATACCCAGCACTTCGAGGAAGATGGATATTTCGACCGCTTAGGTAGGATGCCCGAGGAAGGTGGAGATTACTGGTTCTGGGACAGGGGGATGATGGGGGGGCATATGAGGGAGTATGCCTGCATCCTCCGCCACCCGGACACCGGCTCCTTGAGGAGGCCGAGGGTCGAGGTGATGCTGCGGGGCAAGACCTATTCGGACCACCATGTTTTACTTTATTTCAACGATGTGCTTTTGGGAGAGGCGATCTGGGACGGACAGGCGCTCTTCAGGTTCGTTTCGGATCCGGAGACCTCCTACCTTATGGCTGCGCATTTGAAGGACGGGGAGAACTTGTTGCGGCTGGTGCTTCCCGGGGACGAGCGCTCCGCAGGGCCAGGGGATGCGGTGTACTTGAATTGGTTCGAGGTGACCTACCCAAGGCTTTTCAGGGCGCACGAGGACTACATAGAGTTCTCTCCATCTGAGGGGCCGGGGGCGTACAGGTTCTCGGTGGAGGGGTTCTCCTCCCCGGATGTGGAGGTGTACCGTAAGGGCGTGGCCCATATATCGGGGACGGTCGTGGAGAAGGTGGTGCAGCCGGAGAAGGAAGTAAGCTACCGGGTCCGCTTCGAAGGTGTATGGGAGCGATCCAAGCCCAAGTATGTCGCCCTGGCGAGGGATAGGTTCCTGTCCCCGGCCGGCGTTGAGCTGGATACCCTCGGGATGCTATACGGTATAGAGGGGGCGGATTATGTGGCCATAGCTCCGAGGGCCTTCATAGATGGGCTCGAGCCCCTTTTGGAGGTAAGGCAAGCTCAAGGGCTCAGGACCGTCGCTGTGGCGGTGGAGGACATTTACAACGACTTCGGATATGGATTTCCTTCCCCCGATGCTATCAAGGCCTTCTTGGAATATGCTTACCGTCGTTGGTCCCCTTCCCCTACCTTCGTTCTGTTGGCCGGGGACGCAAGTTGGGACTACAGGAATATACACGGTCGGGGCGGAAACCTCGTCCCCACTTTCTTGGTGCGCACCGTAAAGTTCGGGGCCTCGGCCAGCGATTATCCATATTCTCTGGTCGACGGGGACGATACGATGCCTGACCTATGGGTCGGGAGGTTGCCGGCTCGGACCTCGGAGGAGCTGGGGCGGATGGTGGGGAAGATAGTGGAGTACGAGATATCCCCGGTTCGGGGCCCCTGGCGGGCGAGGGCCCTTTTCATAGGAGGAACGGGGGGTGTTTTCCGGGACCAGAGTGAGGACCTGATACGAGAGTTCCTCCCCGAGGCCTGGCGGGCCTCCCGGCTGTACCTGAGCCCCTCGGGGAACCCGTTCTTCGGCGGCACGGAGCGGTTGGTGGAGATATTGGACGAAGGGGCGAGCTTGGTGCAGTTCCTCGGACACGGAGGCGGTGCGATCTGGTCGGACGCGCAACTGTTCCGAACGGGGGACGTGAGGCGGCTCCGCAACAGGGGGAAGCTTCCCTTTGTGCTCAGCTACACTTGTTTTACCGGTGCCTTCGACTCGCCGACCAGTTCCTCGTTGGGGGAGGCCTTCCTGAAGGCAGAGGACGGGGGAGCTGCAGCGTGGTTGGGTGCTACCGGACTCGGGTGGGTATGGCACGACTATTATCTGGCCCAGTCCGTTCTTCGAACACTCTTCGGGGGTGCTGGCACCCTCGGAGGGGTGGTGGCGGAGGGGAAGGTCGACCTTTTAGCTCGCAGGTGGGGGGAGCTGGTTAGGGATATGCTCTTTCTATACAATCTATTGGGTGACCCAGCTACGATATGGAATCCACCGGGGGTCTCGGTGCGCCTGAAGCCCCCTAAGCCGGTCCGGCCCGGGGATAGGCTGGAGGTGGAAGGGGAGGTGGGGGGAGCTTCCGATGGAACCGTCCAGGCCGTCCTTTTAGACGGCGCTGATAGGGTTTGGGCACAGGGGGAGTTCCGGATGGAAGGGAGGGAGTTCTCGGACTCCTTAAAGGTCCCGGATGGGATGCCCCTTGGGATGGCGAGGCTCTGGGCCTACGCATCCGGGGAGCGAGATGGCGTAGGGTGGGTTCCGGTGGCTGTCGGCATAGACTATATAGCTGTGGAGATGCGGCCCGAACGCTTGGCCTTCGGAGACACGATGGAGGTGCGGGCTTGGGTGTACTTGCACGAAGGGAGACCCGAGAGGGTGGTCTGCGTTTTCCCGGAATTTGGGGATTCGATCGAGATGAAGGGGGTGGACGGGGTCTATAAGGCGTTGTGGAAGGCGAGCCATCCGGGTAAGGTGAGATTCTACGTCTCGGCTGAAGGGGGAGCCAGAAGCGAGGAATTCTCCTTCTTCGTGGGAAGGGGGCCCGAACTTATGCCCACTTTGGTCCACGTCTCCGGGGACTCGGTGGAGGTGCTCGTGGAGAACCGAGGGGATCTGCCAAGCCGGGAGGTGCAAGCCGAACTTTTCTTGGATACGCTTCGGGCACCGTTGGGAAATGTGGCTGTGCCATCCTTGGCTTCATTGAGGGATGGCCCTTACCGAAGGGCTTCGGCGAGGCTCAGGTTTCCCTTGCCTAAGATAGAGGCTTTGGGCTTCAAAAGGGTCTTCCTGCGGCTGGGGGGGAGATGGTTTCAGCTTCCCCTTTCCCTGACGGCCGTCCTCATCACCCCGGAGGAAGGCACTGGGAGATGGATATCCTTTGGGGATTTCTCCTTTCGGGTGGCAGGCGGAACCGTGCGGAAGCCCGTGACTGTAAGCGTTCGGTCGGAAGAGATCTCCCGAAACCCCCTTCAGCCCGACCTCTTCCCCGTCCTCGGGGCCGCATATCGCCTCGTACCTCAGGATGCGGCGGGGATTCCGGGGATGGGGGAGGTGAGGTTCGTAGCGCCGGGGGTGGGCTCCGACGCTTCGGTCTTCCGTTTAGACGAGGGATGGGGGGTATGGGTGCGGCTACCTACCCGGAGGTCGGGGGACACTCTATCGGCCCCCTTGGCCCGGTTCGGAACCTTCGCAGTTCTCCGAAGCTCGGACCGCACCCCTCCGGAGATCGAGGTGCACGTGCCCGGAGGCCCGGGCTTCGCCTCCCTCAGGACCGAGGTGTCCGTCCGGATAAGGGACGGAAACGGGGTGAACCCCCACTTGCCTTTGGAAGCGTCCTTGGACGATGAAAGGATAACCCAAGTGCTCTTTCCGGACCGACCTGAGGACCCCAGGGATGTGATGGTCGTCGTTCCCCTTGAGACCTCCCCGGGAGGGCATATATTGACCTTGAAAGCCCACGACTGTAACGGCAACATCGCACGGAAGGAAATCCGGCTTACCGTCCACGGGGACTTCAAGGTGAAGGGAGTGGGAAACTATCCCAACCCCTTCACCACCTATACCATCTTCACCTACACGCTCTCCGGACGGGCGAAGGAGGTGTCCCTTCGGGTGTACACGACATCCGGCAGGTTGATATGGAGATTTCCGCAGCCAGGGGACCCTCTGCCTTTGGACGATTTTGCACGCCCTGTGGCCGACCCGGGGTACCATGAAGTGCTTTGGGACGGTAGGGATATAAGGGGGAACGAGGTGGCTAATGGATTGTACTTCTGCGTGTTGAAGGCGATATCTTCGGATGGAGAGGAGG
>DTXA01000272.1 GCA_012962735.1 Candidatus Latescibacterota bacterium | reverse complement strand
TCCGCCCAGTGGGAGATAAGGGAGATATGCCTTCAGATCCTGAAGCTCCTCAAGGAGAAGGCCCCTTCCGCTTTCGAGGACTTCAGGATAGACGAGGAGGGGAATGCCGCATGGCGGGAGGAGACATGAAGGCGGCGAAGTTACACGGAATACGAGACATAAGGATAGAAGAGATGCCGGAGCCCGAACCCCGTCCCGGGGAGGCTCTGGTGCAGGTGAGGGCTGTGGGGATCTGCGGGTCGGACCTGCATTATTTCAAGGAGGGGAGGATAGGGGAGACCGTGGCCTCGGAGCCTTTGATATTGGGCCACGAGGCCGCTGGAGTTGTAGAGGCGGTGGGGGAGGGGGTGGAGGACCTGAAACCGGGGGACCGGGTGGCCGTGGACCCCGCACTTTCGTGTGGAAAGTGCGAGTGGTGCCGAAAGGGCCATCCAAACCTATGTCCTCACATACGCTTTTTCGGAACCCCCCCCGTGGACGGAGCCCTGAGAGAATACATAGCCCATCCCGCAGAGGCCCTCTTTAGGCTCCCCCAAGGGCTGGACTACGAAGACGGGGCGATGTTGGAGCCCCTCGGGGTGGCCTTGCACGCTGTGGACCTGGCGCACCTCAAGCCCGGTCAAAGGATAGCTGTCTTCGGTGTCGGGGTCATAGGACTCTTCGTGGTACAACTGGCCCGGCTCTCCGGAGCCGTGCAGATATTCGCGACGGACCTATTCCCCTTCCGCCTGGACCTGGCCGGGAGGTTTGGGGCGGACGAGGTCTTCAGACCAGATTCCGAGGACCCGGCGGCCGGGATTATGGAGGCGACCGGGGGAAGGGGCGTGGACGTAGCATTTGAGGCCGCCTGGGTCCACGGGACTGCAGAACAGGCTGTGGAAGCTCTGGCCCCCGGGGGGACTTTGGTGTTGATCGGTATCCCACTCGGGGAGGATGTGGTCTCCTTCCGAGCTTCCTCCTCCCGCAGGAAAGGGCTCACCGTCAAGATGGTGAGGAGGATGAAACACGCCTACCCCAGGGCCATCCGTATGGTCGAAAGGGGCCTGTTGGACGTAAGATCCCCTGTCACCCACCGGTTCCCCTTAGATGACGTCCGGAGGGCGTTCGATATGGCGGCAGGATACCGGGACGGGGTGGTGAAGGCTATGGTGGAACTGCAAAATTAACCTCCGAACGACGAGGCCGTTCGATTTCCCTTGCCCCCTCTGCCATATTATCCTATATTTTAGGGTGAGTGGACAACTTTTCATCGTCAGCACTCCTATAGGGAACTTAGAGGATATAACCCTACGGGCCAAGAGGGTGTTTGAAGAGGTGGACCTTATAGCCGCCGAGGACACCCGCAGGACCGGACAGCTCTTGGCCTATCTTGGGCTCAAGAAGCCCTTGATCAACTACCACGACTTTAACAAAGAACGAAGGACACCGGAGCTCATCTCCCGCCTGCTTCGAGGGCAGGACATAGCCCTCGTCTCGGATGCGGGAACACCGGGAATATCCGATCCAGCCTATTACCTGGTGGTCCGGGCCGTGGAACAGGGGATAAAGGTCGTACCCGTGCCGGGTCCCACGGCCTTCGTGGCTGCCTTGGTGGTCTCGGGTCTTCCCACGGACAGGTTCACCTTCGAAGGTTTCCT